>CAZXTV010000071.1:0-8343 GCA_964643705.1 uncultured Arenimonas sp.
CCTTCTTTGCCAAAGGCAAAGTCAAAAGATTCGCGCCTGAAGGCGCTCCTACAGGGTGTACTGGCGGCGCTCGTAGAACCACAGCGCCGCGCTCGCCAGCAGCCAGCCCAGCCACCACGGCCAGCGCGGGCCGGGTTGCTCGTGTGGCGCGGGTTCGGCGGCGGGTGCCTGCGCGGCCAGCGCCTTTGTCGCTGCCTGGCGTTCGGCCGCGATCATCGCCGGATAGGCCGCCGGGTCGCGCACCAGCAGGGGCACGTTGGTTTCGCCACGAGTGAGCGGGTGCCAACCCGCCTGCGCCGGCCAATAGCCCGCGCACGCGGCCGCGCCGCTGGCGGGGTCGATGGCCAGCGTGATCCGGTTGCCGTCGGGGTCGGTCACGTGGTCGCCTGCGGCCAGTCCGCAAACCATCGTGCGCTCGCCCAGCCAGGCCGGGGCCGGCGTTGCGACCTTGTCTTCGCCGCGAGCACGCGCCAGCGTCTGCACCGTGTCGGCCCAGTGCTGGCCGAAGGCCGCGCGCCGGCCGGACAGCCACCACCGGTAGCTGTCGGAAAGGATGGTCGCGCCGACCCGGCCGCGGCCTTCGTTGCGCCAGGCGACCAGGGGTTCGCCATCAGGCGCCAGCTGCAGCGCGCGGCCGTCGCGCGCGGACAGGCGCAGCGGTTGGCGCGAGAGCAGCGGCGCGGGATTGGTCGCGGCCGCGGCACCCACCCCGCTGTCGGGCCAGCGCAATCCGCGCAAGCCTTCGGATGCGTCAAGCAAAAGGCCCCATTCGCGCAGGGATGCCAGGTCGTTGCTGCTCAAGCGGCCGGTGATCCGGACCAATACGCCCAGGCCTTCGCGCACAGCCTCGCGCAGCTGGCCGCGACCGGCAGGGCCGAGCTGGCGCCAGCTGCGTTCGTCCAGCAGCACCAGGTCGAACTGCGCCAGCGTGGCGGCGTTGATCGGCAGCGGGCGGTCGCCGATCTGCACGCCGGCGCCGACATCGATCACGGTGTGCAGGCCAAGGCCGGCGTCCACCGCCCAGCGGCGCAGGTATTTGAGCTCCGGCCCGGGGCCGCCGGCCAGCACCAGCAGGCGCGGGCGGGCAGGGGCGAGGATGGCCAGGCGCAGGCCTTCTTCACCCAGCACCGTCCCCTCGGCGTCGAGCCAGCGCAGCTGGAAGGGCGTGGATCCGGCCGGGCCGGCCACGCCCGCCAGCGCGAAGCCGCCGTCTTGGTCCGGGGCCGCCGACGCCAGCATTGCGCCGCCCGGGTCGCGCAGCTCCACCGTGCCGCCGGCGATGCCCTGCACCCGGCCGCGCACGGTGAAGGACTGGCCCTGCACGGCCGACGTCGGCACCTCGAGTGACTGCAGGCCATCGGGCAGCGGCGCGGCGTCGAAGGCCAGGGGCAGGCCGGTGGCGGCGTCGTGGTCGCGGGCGGGCAGGCCATGGCCGAGCACCCGCACCGATCCCTGCGCCGGGTATCGGCGCAATGCAGTGCCCAGGTCGGGCACGCGTTCGTCGCCTGGTCCGGCCTGCACGCCGGGCAGCGCCACCCATATCTCGCCGGGCGCGGGCGCGGGCCGTTCGGCCACGCCGGGGGAAAGCACCAGCAGGGTCTGGCCGGGCACGGCGACCGACGGCGGGAACAGCGCGAACCAAAGCAGCCCGGCGACCAGGCCCTGGCCGACGAAGCGCAGCGTGGCGACGGCCCCCGGCAGAGACTGCGAACGCACGCGCCATGCCAGCCGTGCGCCGGACAGCCCCAGTGCCAAGGCCAGCAGCCACAGGACGATCGTCGCGGGCGTCACTTGTCTTCCCCCGCCGACAGCGCGTCCAGATACGCCTGGCCGCCGACGCCGGGTTCGGGACGCTCGGCCACGCCGGTTGCCGGCTGCGGCAGCAGGGGCCACAGCAGCGCGCGCAGGCGCTGGCGGCAGTCGGCGCAGCCGGGCTCGGCGCGCAGGGCCTCGATGGCGGCCACCAGCGACAGCGGGTCTTCGATGCGGTCGGTGTTTTCTTCGAGCCACGCGCTCAGCGGTGCAAGACCGGGTGCGCTGGCCGGGTCCGCCAGCGCCAGCCACAGCTCCGGCACCGGCGAGTCCGGCAACTCGGCGGGCTTGAGCCCGTCGCGCCGGTCGGCGATGCCCTCGCGCTTGCCGGTCAGGCGCCGGCTTTCATCGATGGGCGGAAGTTCCAGGCCCACACGCGCCAGGTAGATGCGGCTGGCCTGCTGCACCTGCTTGATGAACTCCAGCGCGCGGTAGGCGTGCGGCAGCGCGCGCTGGGGCTGGCCCTGGCGAAGCTCGCCTTCCGAAGACCACATCGCGTCCAGTGCCTGCTTGAGCAGGGCGCGGGTCTGCGGGTCGAGCAGGGTGGCGGCTTCGGCATCGTCATGCGTGTGGCCGAAGTCCTCGAGCACGCTGACGGCGGTGCCCAGCGGCGCGGCGCTTTCCGGGCCGTGGTCGTGGCCGTCGTCCTGGCTGTGTTCGTCCTCCATGCCCGGGGGAGCCTCCGGCTCGCCCTCGTTTTCCTCGCCCAGGAACTGGCCATAACGCATGCGCAGGATGCGCTGGTCGACGCCAATGGCATCCGAACGTGAAACGAATTCCTCGGCCGGCAGCCGTGGCCGCTGCGGCAGCAGGGCTTCGATGTCCAGGATGATCTGGCGCTGGCTGCGGAAATAGGCCGGCAGGGTTTTCCTGACCAGGCCTTCCATGCCCGTGGCATCGGTGGCCGGCCGCATCGGCCAGCGCAGGATCAGGCTGGGGCTGCGGCTGGCCTGGGGCGAGGGCACCCGGTTGTCGGTGACGTCCAGGCGCACGATGAGGTCGTCGCCTTCGGCGAGGCCCAGCGCGGCCAGGTCGAGCGCGTGCCGGTAGCGGCGCTGCTTCGGCCCGCCTTCGCCGCGCAGCGCCAGGCTGCGTTCGCTCACGGTCACCTGTTCGCCGGTGCCCTGGGCCAGGGTGATGTGCAGACGGGCATTGCCCAGGCCGTGGTCGTCGCTGGCTTCGAAATCCAGCGGCCAGCTGCGCTGGCCGTCTTCGCGCAGGGTCAGCGGCCGTTCGGGCGTGATGACGCGGATGGAGGGCGGCTGGTCGGCGATCGCGTCGAGGCGATGCAGTTCATCTTCGGCCAGCGGAAGCGGCGAAGCGACGGCGATCCGGTAAAGCACGGAGCGACCAAGTACATGTTCGCCGACCCAGTGTTCGCCTTCGCGCTCAAGCACGAGTTCGCCGCCGTCGTGCCAGCGCAGAACGACCGCATCGGGCCGCGGCGAAAAGCGCAGGCGCCAGCGCAGTCGGGAGCCTTCCGCGGCCTGCAGCGACAGCACCGGTTCGGTGCGGGCGGCCAGCCCGGTGTACTCCGGTGCCTGCACTTCGACGCTGGCTTCAAGCAGCGAAACGTCGGTGGCGAGCGCCGCGCTGGTTTCGCTTGCGGTGCGCGACGTTGCCGGTGGCGTCAGCGAAGCGGGCGGCCAGAACAACGCCGCCAGCACCAGCGCCGTGCCCAGCAGCAGGCTGGCCAGCAGGGCGAGGCGCGGCCAGGCCGGACGCAGCGCGGGCGCCGGCATCGCGGCCAGCATCGTGGCCATGCGTTCGCGCTGCAGCTGCTGCAGCGGGCCCAGCGTGGCCGGCTCGGCGAACAGCAGGTCGGCGCTGTCCTGCCAGCGGGGGTCTGCGTTGAGCCGGCGCGCCAGCCAGCGCGTGTCGTGCCGCGCCCGCTGTTGCTGCCACCAGGCGAAGGCCAGCAGCGCCAGGACCGCGGCGGCCAGGCCGGCAAGCAACGGCGATTGCAGGCGCTGGCCCCAGGCCGCCGTCGCCAACAGCAATGGCAGCAGCAACAGCACCGCGGCGAACGCGAGGCGCATCGCCACGCCGCGCCGGGCTTCGCGCAGGCGCGGGATCATGCCGGCCTCCGCAGGGCCTGGCCGGCGGCAAACCAGCGTTCGACCAGGAACAGCGCGGCCAGGACCACGGCCAGCCAGGGCGCCAGCGGCTGGTTCGGCGCGGCGTAACCGGCGGCGCCGGGCAGGGGCGCGTAAGCGTGTGCGTCAGTGCGCGTGGGCGCCGGAGGCGGCGCCTGCAGCCGTGCCTGCAGCCACTGCGGGAAGCGGGCGTCGAGCAGTTCGGGGAAAACCGTGGGTTCAAGGGGGGCTGCAAACTGCAGCAACCTGCCTTGTTCGTGGCGGGCGGCACGCAGCCGGGCTGCGCCGTCATCACCGCGCCAGACAATTTCGCCGGCCATCGGCAGCGGCCAGTCCGCGGTGTCGCCAAGCAATACCGTGCCGCCCTCGCGTGCGAAGGCCAGCGCCGGTTCGGGCAACGGGCCGTGGGCAAGCCAGGCCAGCACCGTCGTATCCGCGGGCCACGGCGCGTCCAGGGTGGTGAGGCCGGGGCTTGGTTCATCCTGGCCCGCCTCGGCAAACCAGGCCGCCTGCGCCGCCGCCAGCCAGCGTGCTTGCCCGGCCAGCTCGGGCGCGTGGCGGATCACCATCACGGGCGTGGCAAGGTCCGGCGTGACCGGCCCCGACGAAGTCGGCGAGGCTTCGACGACCCACTGCACCGGTCGCGAAAGCCGCGGGCGTTCGCCGTCGGCTCCGTTCAGCAGCGCCGGCACGTGCACGACCAGCGGGCGGCCCTCGGCCAGTTCGGCGTCGGCCTGGCGCAGCAGGCTGGCCACCGGCTGCCGCGCGTCCGGCGCCGCGGTGTCGATGCGCGGGAAGCCAGGCGCCAGCCAGCGCACATCGGCGTCATCGTCGGCGCCAGGCGGTGCCAGCGCGGCATGCACCAGCACGCGCGCGCCGTCGCCTTCGCCGCGCAGTAACCAGGGCGCGGCCAGCAGCAGCGCAAAGCCCGCCACCAGCAGCAGCCGCAGGGCCAGCAGCAGCCACTGTTCAAGCCGCAGCTTCTGGCGCGGGCGCCGGACCGCCTTCAGCCAGCGCAGCGCGGCGAACATCGTCGGCTGCTGCTGTTCGCGCCGCGCCAGGTGCACCAGCAGCGGCAGCGCCAGCCCGAGCAGGGCCAGCAGGCCGAGCGGGAAGGCGAGGCCAAGGCTCATGCCCGCTCCGCGGCGCCGGGCGCCAGCAGTCGCCGCAGCGGCAGGTCCATGGGTTCGTCCAGCCAGGCCGTCTCGCTGCGGATGCCGGCGGCGGCGAGACGGGCGTGCAGTTCCCGGCGGGTTTCGCCGAAGGCCGCCAGGAAACCGGCGCGGGCGGCAGGGGCATCGGCCACCAGCTCCTGCCCGGTTTCCGGGTCGCGGAACCGATGGCCGCCGCGGAAGGGGAAGTCGCGCTCCTCGGCGGTCAGCAGCTGCAGGTTCATCACCTCGCGGCGGGCGGCGGCGAGTTTTTCCATCAGCGCGACGCTGGCGTCGTCGAAGTCATCGCCCAGCACCAGCACCAGGTGGCCTGGGCCCAGGCGTTCCCACAGCGGGCGCAGCGAGGATTCCGCGGGCCAACTGCCGCTGGCGCGCAGGCCGTGCAGTTCCAGCAGGCAGCGGTCGCGGTGGCGGGGGCCGCCGCCGGCGGGCACCAGGCGCAGGCCGTCGCCACCGATGGCGGCCAGGCCGAACTGGTCGCCCTGGCGCAGCGCCAGTTCGATCGCGCAGGCCGCCAGGCCACGGGCCAGGTCCAGGCGGTTCCAGTCGGGACGCGCGGCGTCGGCCTGCGCCATCGACGCGCTGGTGTCGACCACCACCCAGGCGGTGAGCGGGCTGTCGCGTTCGGCTTCGCGCACGAAGAAGCGGTCCGAGCGTGCGTAGAGTTTCCAGTCCACCTGGCGCAGTTCGTCGCCCGGCTCGTAGGCACGGTACTGCGCGAACTCGAGCCCGGCGCCGCGGCTGCGGCTGCGATGTTGTCCGAAGCCATGCCCGCCCGTGGCCCGGCGCCCTTCGAGGCGCAGGTCACGCAGCCGGGCACGCACCGCGGCGGGGATGAAGTCCGGGCCGGACATCGCGGCTTCAGGCCGGGTGCGGGACCGCGCGCAGCAGCGCCGCCACCACGTCGTCGGGCGACTTTTGTTCGGCCTCCGCGGCGAACGAGAGCAGCAGGCGGTGGCGCAGCACCGGCGCGGCCAGCGCCAGCACGTCGTCGCGGATGACGGCGAAGCGGCCATTGAGCAGCGCGCGCGCCTTGCAGGCCAGCACCAGCGACTGGCCGGCGCGCGGGCCGGCGCCCCAGCGCACGTACTGGGCGATCTCGGCGGGCGCACCGGGGCCCGGCCGGCTTGAACGCACCAGGCGCGTGATCCAGTCCAGCAGGTCGGCGCCCAGGTGCACTTCGCGCACGCGCGCCTGCAGGGCCAGCACGTCGTCGCCGCTCATCACCCGCGGCACCTTCGGGGTCTTGCCGCCGGTGGTCTGTTCGATGATGGCGCGCTCTTCGGCTTCGCTGGGGTAGTCCACGCGGATATGCAGCAGGAAGCGGTCGAGCTGGGCTTCGGGCAGCGGGTAGGTGCCGGCCTGCTCCAGCGGATTCTGCGTGGCCAGCACGAAAAACGGTTCCGGCAGCGCATGCGTGGTGCCGGCGTAGCTGACCGTGTGTTCCTGCATGGCCTCGAGCAGCGCGGCCTGGGTCTTGGGCGGCGTGCGGTTGAGTTCGTCGGCCAGCAGCAGGTGGGTGAACACCGGCCCGGGCTGGAACTTGAAGTGGCGGTGGCCGGTGCCGTGGTCCTCTTCCAGGATCTCGGTGCCCAGGATGTCGCTGGGCATCAGGTCGGGCGTGAACTGCACGCGCCGGAAGCCCAGGTCCAGCGCCTGGCCCAGCGTGCGCACCAGCAGGGTCTTGCCCAGGCCGGGCACGCCTTCGAGCAGGCAGTGGCCGCCGGCCAGCAGGCCGGTGAGCAGCTGCTCGACGACGTCGTGCTGGCCGACGATGGCCTGGCCGATCGCCTCGCGCAGCGGGGTGATGCGATCGAGCAGGGCCTGCAGGTCGTCGGGGGTAGGTGTGTTCATGACGGTTCCATCCGGGTCAGGCCGTCAACGCGTACATCACGATATTGACGGCGAACTTGGTGTTGTCCTCGGCCAGCCAGCGCTTGTTGCGCCAGTCGTAGTCCCACTCGCAGCCGTAGTCCTTGTTGCTGTACAGAACGCCCAGCCGGCCGTCGACCTCGATGCCCTTTAGGTAATCGTGCACCAGGTCGTCGCCCCAGCCGTTGAGCTCGAAGCCGGTGGTGGGCGGGCCGTCGAAGCGGAAGAAGCTCGAATAGATCGGATGCCGGTTCGGAAGTTTTTGCAGCGCGCGCGGCCCGAAGATCGAGGCCATCTGGGCTTCGAAGGATTTGGCGAACAGGCCGTCGATGTCGTGGTTGCAGTCGTCCACGAACACGAAACCGCCGTTGCGCACGTAGGTTTCGAAGTTGCGGCGCTCGTCCGGGTTGAACTCCACCAGCTTGTGCCCGGCCAGGTAGCAAAAGGGCGCCTGCAGCATGCGCGGGTCGGCCAGGGCCAGCACGTGTTCCTTCGGGTCCACGCGCAGCCGGGTGTAGTCGATCAGCGAGGTGATGATGTTCGCCGGCATGCGCTGGTCGACGTCCCAGTTGCCCGAGTCGTACATCAGGCGGGTGAACCAGAAGTCGTAGTCGTCGGGTGCCCCGCTTCCTGTGGGAGGGACTTCAGTCCCGATGCCTTGCGCGAAAAGCTTCGGGACTGAAGTCCCTCCCACAACAGCAGAAGCAGCGAGCAGGGACAGGAAACCGCGGCGGTTCATCGGTTTCCCATCCCTGCGTGCATCACACCGCGTCGGACAGCGACGTAAACGTGAAGTCGCGCAGCTTCATCGCCGGGATCATCATCGTGAACGGGGACTCGTCGCCGCTGATGCGCACCGGCTTGCCCAGTTCCTCGATGTTGTTGAGCATGATCACCGGCGATTCGTTGAAGCGGAAGTTCTTCACCGGGTGCTTGATCTCGCCGTTTTCGATGTAGAACGTGCCGTCGCGGGTCAGGCCGGTCAGCAGCACGGTCTGCGGGTCGACCATGCGGATGTACCAGGTGCGGGTGACAAGGATGCCCTTCTGGGTGCCCTTCACCAGTTCAGCCGTGGACTTGTCGCCGCCGGCCATCAGCAGGTTGCCGGGCTGGCCGATCGCGCGCTTGCCCTTTTCCTTGGCCCAGTAGCGCGAGTACTGCAGGAACTCGACCTTGCCGTCCTTGATGATGGCGTGCTTTTCGCGCGGCAGGCCCTGTTCGTCCCAGGGCATGACGGCGGCCTCGGGGTGCCAGGGGTCGGCGGTGATGTTCACGCGCGGGTCGTAGACCTGTTCGCCCAGACGGGTGCCACCGCCCTTCTTCGACAGGAAGCTGCGGCCCTCGTCGGCCTGGCGGGCGTCGAAGAAGAACATCATGAAGCTGATCAGGCC
>CAZXTV010000072.1:0-8324 GCA_964643705.1 uncultured Arenimonas sp.
GGCGCCGGCGCGGGCGGTGACGGTCTGCTTGCCGGCTTTGATCAGGTCGGCGTCGACCTCGTCTTCGGTCGGGAAGGGGCCGATGCCGAGCAGGCCGTTTTCCGACTGCAGCCACACGTCCATGCCTTCGGGGATGTGGTTGGCGACCAGGGTCGGCAGCCCGATGCCCAGGTTCACGTAGGCGCCGTCGGAGAGTTCGGCGGCGGCGCGCTGCGCCATTTCATCGCGGGTCCAGGCCATCAGTTCGCTCCTTGCACGGTGCGCTGCTCGATGCGCTTCTCGGGGGTCGGGTTGTGCACGATGCGGTCGACGTAGATGCCGGGCAGGTGCACGTGGTCGGGGTCGATGTCGCCGATCTCCACCACCTCTTCGACCTCGGCCACGCAGACCTTGCCGGCCATGGCGCAGGCCGGGTTGAAGTTGCGCGCGGTCTTGCGGAACACCAGGTTGCCGGCCTTGTCGGCCTTCCAGGCTTTCACCAGCGACACGTCCGCGACCAGCGCGGTTTCAAGCACGTAGTGCTTGCCGCCAAATTCGCGGGTTTCCTTGCCCTCGGCCACGACGGTGCCGTAGCCGGTGGCGGTGAAAAAAGCCGGGATGCCGGCGCCGCCGGCGCGCAGGCGCTCGGCCAGGGTGCCCTGGGGATTGAATTCGAGCTCGAGTTCGTTGGCCAGGAACTGCCGCGCGAACTCCTTGTTTTCGCCCACGTAGGACGAAATCATCTTGCTGATCTGCCGCGTTTCCAGCAGCTGGCCCAGGCCGAAGCCATCGACGCCGGCGTTGTTGGAGATGGCGGTGAGGTTCTTCACCCCGGAATCGCGCAGCGCGGCGATCAGCGCCTCGGGAATGCCGCACAGGCCGAAACCGCCGACCGCCAGGGTCTGGCCGTCGGCAACCAGCCCTTCAAGCGCCTTGTGGGCATCTGGGTAAAGCTTGGAATTGGACCGGTTCATCAAGGGCATCTCGTGACGATGGCGACCGCCGGAGTTTACCAGCCGATGCCGCGAGGGAGCCTGGTACCTTCGTCCGAGGGGACCGGCGCCGGCGCGATGCCGGTCAGAGCCGTCGCGCGACCAGGCTCTCGCCCGGGCTCATTCCCTTCGCTTCCGGAACAGGCTGCTGGCCCAGCCCTTGCCCGGGTTCGCCGGCTCCTGGTCCGCCACGCGCGCCAGGTACACCAACTGGTTGGTCTCGAGCACCTCGCGCTGGTAGACACCCAGCAGTTCGGCCGGCACGTCGGCGGGGAAACCCGCGAAGAACTCACGCTCGATCACGAAACCGGCCGCCTCGAGGTGTTCGCGCAGCCGGGCGGATGTCATCTTGTTGAGCCACTGGTAACACGACCACAGCGCAGCCACTTCCTCGGGCGAGTCGCAGGCCCGGCAAAGCTTGCTGTAGTAGACGCTTTCCTGGTCGCGCAGGTGCGCCCAGGGCTCGGGGATGCGGTGGTAGAGATGCGAGCCGTCGGCGGAGTAATACAGCGGCGCGATCTGCACGAAAAGCCGGCCGCCGGGCTTGAGCTTGCCGCGCAGCATCGCCAGCACCTCGTCGACCCGGGGTTGTTCGACGTGCTCGAAAACCGACCAGCTGTAGATCAGGTCGAACTGCCGGCCAGGCGCAAAATCGGCGCCGGGCTTGATCTGCTGCAGCGCGAGGTTCTCCGGCAGGGCATCGAGGCCGATCTGTTCGCGCGCCACCGGCAGGCAGCGTTAAGGGTCGGGCATGATGTCCACGCCCAGCAGCGAGCGCACGCCCTTTCGCCGCAGCATGCCCAGCGCCGCCACGCCTTCGCCGCAGCCGAAATCGAGCACGTCGGCCTGGCCAAGGTCGATGTGCGCAGGGACCCACGAAGCCACGATGTCGGGCACGTCGACGTAGCGGGCGCGGAAGCCCAGGTCGGCGATGCGTTCGAGCTCTGCGGGATCGTGGCTCACGGGGTCTTCCGGTCGAAAGTGCCGCCGACGGCGCCGCTGGAGTCGTAGTAGACCAGGCTGCCACGGGCGAAGCTATGGCAGACGAGCGAGCGCCGGCTTATGGACGCGTCGCGGCGCACGCTGCCGCCGTGCATCAGGTTTTCGTGCCAGATCAGCACGCTGCCCTTGCGCGCGATGTAAGGCAGGGGCGCGATCGCGCTGTCGCGCAGCAGTTCCGCCCAGCGCCTGACCACCGTATTGCCGAACGGCTGCCAGTCGTTTCCGGTGACCTTTTCGCAGCCCGAATCCTTCATGTAGACACGATCAAGGCGGTGGCTGCCCGGATAGACCATCAGCTCGCCGGAGCCGGGCGCGACGTCCTCGAGCGCGATCCAGACCCCGCACATGTAGCCGGCCGGGAACGGCGTCAGGTGGATGGTGTCCTGGTGGGCGTCCTGCTGGCTGCCAAAGACGTAACCCAGCGACTGGCAGGGCTGGGAATCTTCGTCGAAGATCAGTTCCAGCATGCGGTGCACCCGCGGATGCAGCCACAGCTCGCGCATGGCCGGGTATTTTTCGTGCAGGTGTTCCAGGCGCGTGCTTTCGCCCCAGCGGTAGCCCTGGTAGCCGGTGTCGACGGCGTCCTGCATGGCCGCCAGCGCACGATCGACCAGCGCTTCTTCGATGCCGTCGGGCAGCACCAGGAAACCATCGCGCACGAAGGCCCGCAGCTGCGTGGCCTCGTCGGCGCTGACCCGGCCGGCGTCGAGCAGGGCCTGCACGTGGGCATCCGCATCCGCACGATCGAACCAGGGGCGCAGCGATGGCTCGGCGTAGTCGTAACGCCCCGAATCGCAGGGGCCCGCATACGCCAGCGGCACGCCCCGGCCACTCAGCGACGCCCGGACGCGCTGCGCCAGCGCGCCGGCATTGCCGACCGTGAAGGTTTCCGCGCTGCTGGCGAACCTGCCGTCGTCGGCCTGCAGTTCGAGCACCAGCTTGGCCGGACCGTCGTCGATCAGGTGGGTGTGGATGTTCACCGGGATGCGCGGCTCGCCCGCGGGCAGCGCCGAAAGGTCCACCGGGAAGGCTCGTCCGTCCACTTTCAGGCTGAGGCTGCGGATGCCATTCGCCGGGCGCTCGATCGTCGCCCGCAGCAGGCCCTTGACCCGCCCCGTCTGCGACCACTGCACCTGCATCGACCGCTTTTTGAAGAACATGTCCGCCTCCCCGTTTTGACCTCAGCCCCGGAGGGCCCGCACCAGCACCCGCCACCAGCCGTCCCGCGCCACGGCGCCACGCAGCCGTTGCCACTGGCTTTCACGATAGCGGCCATCCACCAGGCTGAGCCGGAGCGAACCCAGGAGTCGCTTGAACCGCGATCCCGCGTTGCGCAGCCGCCTCAGCCGACGGCTTTTTTTTCGAAATGCTCCGGGAACTCGACCGGTCCCTGGTGCCGCATCCAGTAAAGCAGCGACTGCCCGCGTGCGTCGAACGGGTCCGGATAGGCCGCCTGCAGGTCGACCCGCCCGCGGTACACCCGGCGATGGCCGACCGGGATCGGCGTGCCGTCGTCATAGCTGCCAAAGGCCCAGCCCACCTTGCTGGCCGGGTCCTGGTCGTCGAAGCGGGTCTTTTCCCGGTACCAGTCGACCAGCGCCTGCACCGAGGCATTGCCCGGGGCATTCTTGCTGGCCATCACCTGGTGCGCGCCGCTGTCGAAGCCGGTGAAGTGGTAGAAGCCCAGCGGCTTGCCGTCCACGGTGAAACCCTCGTCGGCGCTGCCCGCCAGCGTGCGCGTGGTCAGGTTCCAGGTGGCCACGTTGAAGCGTGGCTCCTTGAGGATGCGCACGTCCTCGAAGAACACCGGCGCGAAGTCCACCCACTTCTGGTCGGTGAACAGGCCGCCGCAGATGTCGGCCACGCAGTAGTGGTAGATGCGGTCGGCCCACCAGGCGGCGAAACGCTTGCCCTCGGGCACCGCGCGCACGCCGACGAAACCCAGGTTGAAGATGCCGTGCTTGAGGCTGCAGATCTCGTTGTCCTTGATCGCCTCCAGGCCGGTCTCGGGCACGATCTGGTGCGGGGTCAGCGCGACGCTGCCGGTGTCGAGGGTCTCGAGCAGGTCGTCCAGGCGCGAGAACAGCACCATGTCCGGGTCGAAATAGATCACCCGGTCCACGTCCGGCCGGTCGAGCAGGGTCTTGAGCACGAACGGCTTGATCGCGGTCGCCAGCTCGACGATCGCGTGGAAGTAGATCCAGCGGCGGCGATCGGGAATGTCGAGGTCCTCGACCGCGATGACTTCGTCGATCAGCGCCGGGTCGAAGGCCACGTCGGCGCTGCGGCGGTCCGGCAGGGCCAGCACGATCTCGAACTCGGGGTGGTACTTGCGCAGCGACTCGCACAACAGCCTGACCTTGGGCAGGTAGTTGACGGCGGCCGAGGTGAAGGCAACGGTTTTCATCGGGATTCCAGGCGGGGGGCCGCGGCGGCGAGGCGCTCGCGCAGTGCGAACAGGGTGTCCAGGGCGGCCCGGGCGTCGATCGCCGGGATTATAGCTCCCCGCGCGTAGCCCCTGACCCGCTCGGCCGGCGCGCCCAGGTCGAACACGGCCAGCGGCAGGCCATGGGCCATCAGCTCGGAGGTCACGTAGGAAAACGTTTCGTGCCAGATCGACGGCAGCAGGCAGGCACCCACGCGTTCACGGCGCAGCAGTGCCGGCAGTTCACCGGCGCGGTAGGGGCCGGTGATGTGCAGCACGGGCGACACCGGCGGATCGTCGAGCGTGCCCACCACCACCAGGCGCGCGGGCAGGCGTTCGGATTCGATCAGGGCGGCCATGTCGCGCACGATCCCGGCACCCTTGTAGCGGTTGATCTGGCCGACCACCGCGATCACCAGCGGGTCGGCGAAGTCCGGCTCCACGGGGTCCGGGCGGATATAGGACGTGTCGTGCGGGCGCACGGCCAGGCGGGCCGAGGGCAGCTGCGGGAAGGCCTGGCGAAGCACGTCCAGCGAGGTTTGCGAGAACGCCACCACCTCGTCCGCCGCGACCAGCACCTGGCCCCAGCGCTGGCGCCACCGCGGCAGGTCCAGGTCGGGCAGCAGGCCCAGGAAGGGCGCGTCGTTCGCCGGCAGGCAGCGGGCGCAGCGGTCCAGCGACGGCAGGCCGCAGTAGCGGCCGGTGTCGTCCACCAGGGTCCAGACCGGGCAGGCCGGGTGGTAGTCGTGCAGGTAGTAGGTGACGGGCACGCCCCCGGACTGGCGCGCGGCCACCCAATCAAGCACCAGGCCCGGGTCGTCGAACGACACCAGGCTGTTGAGCACGATGCGCCCCGGCACCGGCAGCGCGTCCAGCGCCGCTGCCAGCGATCCGTATTCCGCTTCCCGCGCTTCGCCGGCGCCGGCCTCGCGCAGGTGGTAGGCCTGGGTGGGCAGGTGCGGGGTTAGCAGGCTGACCGGCCTGCCCTCGGTGCGCCAGCGGGCCAGGCATTCGTCGCGGAAGTGGTTGGCGCCGCCGCCCATGGCGTGGTCGAACACCACCCACGGCGCCTGCCCGGCCACCGGCGCCACGGCCACGTTGGCGCGCTGCGCCTCGGCGCGGCGGCGGCGCCCGGCGAGGCGGCGCGCCAGCATGTCGCGCGCGCGCCGCAGCAGCGCCCTGAAATTGCCGCGCGCCAGCAGGGCCCCCGCCACCAGCCAGCGGCCTCGCCAGGACGAGACGGCACCCTGGGTACCCAGGTAATCGGCCGGGAAGCCCGGCAGCACGACCTGTGCGCGGTGGCCGTCTGCGTAGTCGACTTCCAGCGAGGCCACGGCGCCGGCAACCGGGCCGCGCAGGCGCGCCTGCACCAGGAACCCGGCGCTGGCCGCGTGCGCGATGTCGGGATAGGCCTCGGCCAGGTCCGGGCGGTGGCCGGACTGCTGGCAGCGCACGCGGGTCTCGGCGCCGTCGGCATGGCGCACCACCAGCGTCACGCGGCGCGCGGGCCCGCGCGTGTCCAGCCACCAGCCCCAGCCGAACAGCCGGTCCTGGCGAAGCACCAGGGAATCAAAGGCGTGCCGCGGGTTCATGGGCCGCGCTGGCCCCGAAGGCGCCGGGCCAGCGCGCGCAGCGGGCGGGTGAAGCGCCAGGAACGCGAGCCCAGCACCGAAGCCAGTTCGGCCTCGAGCCCGGCGAAGCTGGCCTGCAGCAGCTCGTGGTCCCTTGCCAGGGACGCCAGCGCCACTTCCAGCACCTCGATGCGCGCCATGCGTTCCAGCGACAGCGCCTTGGTTTCTTCGAGTGCGGCGTGCACCTGGTCCAGGCGCTGTTCCAGCGCCTGCTGCTGCGCCAGGCGCTGCACGGACAGCGACTTTGCCTCTTCCAGCGCGCCGTGCACGGCATCCAGCCGGGCATCGCGTTCGGAAATCTCGTCCAGTCGGGCCAGCGACAGCGTGCGCGCCTGCTCGAGCCCGTCCTCGGCGCCGTCGAGGCGCCGCTGCAGCGACACCGCGGCAACGCGGCTGCGGTTGAGCGGCGCGGCCAGCGCGGTGGCGGCCGCCTGCACGGCGTCGACGTGGCCCTCGAGCGCGTCGCCGAGCGCGGCCAGGGCCTGCCCGTCGTCTTCGCCTCTGGCGAACGCCAGGCTGGCCGCGTGCAGCCGCGCCGCCCAGCCGGCCACGCCTTCCCCGGCCGCGGGGGTTTGCATCCGATGGTGGCGCTGGCCCGGGTCGAGGTGCGCACGCAAGCCTTCACTGCCAGCCGGGGCTTGCGGCCAGGCCAGGCCCAGGCGCAGCGCCAGCGCGTCGAGCGTGGCCACCGGCGTGTCCAGCAGGTCGGTGAACGCGACGGCCGCCCGCGTGGCGCCGCGACTGTCGCGCTCGGCCAGCACCAGGTGCTGGGCCCAGAGCAGGCGCGCGTACCAGGCCGGCAGGCCGTCGCGGGCCTGCAGCGAGCGCGCGACTTCGTCGGGCGCGCGCAGGCTCAGCACGAAGGCGGGTTCGATGCCCTGCCGCGCCAGCAGCCGGCGCCACAGCGGCAGCAGCCGGCAGGTGCGCGGGTCCTTGAAGGCCCAGAGCGCCTGGCCCCTGAAGTCGGCCTCGATCCAGGCAGCGAGTTCGGCTTCAGCGGCCTGCGCCGGCTCGCTGTCGAGCCAGCCCTCCGGCAGGGGCCGCAGGTCGTCCCAGCCGCGGCCCAGGGCCAGCAGCAGGCGGTCCTGGGCCTGCACGGCGTCGGCATTTTCGAAATAACCGGCCGGGTTGTCGGCTTCCGCCGGCACCAGACGGGTGCCAAGCGGCAGGCCCAGCGCAGCCAGCGCGCCCGCCAGCGCCGACGTGCCGGCGCGGTGCATGCCGAGCACGATGACGGCGCGGGGCGCGGTGCTCATGCGTTCGAGGCCGGATTCGCGCACCGGCCCATTCAGGCCAGCGCCGCCTCGAGTTCGGCCAGCAGGTCGGCGACGTCCTCGACGCCGACGCTCAGCCGCACCAGGTTGCCGGTGACGCCCAGCGCCTCGCGGCGCTCGACCGGCACCGAGGCGTGGGTCATCACCGCCGGGTGGTTGGCCAGGCTTTCAACGCCGCCCAGGGATTCGGCGCAGGCGAAGAGTTCAAGCTTGCCCATGAAGTCCTTGGCCGCCTCGAAGCCGCCCTTGAGCCAGACGCTGACCATGCCGCCGTAACCCATCATCTGGCGCGAGGCCAGCGCGTGCTGCGGGTGCGACTTCAGGCCCGGGTAGGCGACGCGTTCGACCTTCGGGTGTTTTTCCAGGAATTCGGCGATCGCCTGGGCGTTTTCGCAGTGCGCCTTCATGCGCAGGTGCAGGGTCTTGAGGCCACGCAGCGCCAGGAAGCTGTCGAAGGGGCCCTGCACGCCGCCGATGGCGTTCTGCAGGTAGGCCATTTTTTCGGCCAGTTCGACGTCGTCGCCGACCACGGCCATGCCGCCGACGATGTCGGAGTGGCCGTTGAGGTACTTGGTGGCCGAGTGCATGACGATGTGCGCGCCCAGCGCCAGCGGCTGCTGCAGCATGGGCGAGCAGAAGGTGTTGTCGACCACGACGATCAGGCCGCGCGCGCGCGCCTTGGCGGCGACGGCCTGGATGTCCACCAGCTTCAGGGTCGGGTTGGTCGGGGTTTCGATCCAGACCATCTTCGTGTCGGGCCTGATGGCGGCTTCGAAGGCGGCGTCGTCGTTCAGGTCCACCCAGCTGAAGTCCAGGCCGGCGCTGCGCCGGCGCACGCCTTCGAACAGGCGGTAGGTGCCGCCGTAGACGTCGTCCATGCAGATCACGTGGCTGCCGCTGTCGAGGGCATCGAGCACGGTCGCCGTCGCCGCCAGGCCGGAGGCAAAGGCATAACCCTGGGTTCCACCCTCCAGCGCCGCCACGCAGCGCTCGTAGGCGAAACGCGTCGGGTTGTGGCTGC
>CAZXTV010000073.1:0-8297 GCA_964643705.1 uncultured Arenimonas sp.
AAGTTGCCCGAGGCCGAGGCGAAGAACCAGGTGCCCATGATCAGGCTGGCCAGGTTCGCCGGCGACAGCCGGTTCATCGCCGACAGGCCCACCGGCGACAGGCACAGTTCGCCGGTCGTATGCAGCAGGTAGATCAGGAAAATGAACAGCACCGGGGTCAGGCCACCCTCGTAGATCGCCGCGGAGCCGGCGACCAGCACCAGGAAGCCGGCGCCAAGCTGGATGACGCCCAGGCCGAACTTGGCCGGTGACGAGGGTTCCAGGCCGCGCCGGCCCAGGAACAGCCAGAGGCCAGCGAACACCGGACCCAGCAGCACGATGTAGATCGCGTTGATCGACTGGAACACCGAGGCCGGGACTTCGTAACCAAGCAGGTTGCGGTCCACCGAGCGGTCGGTGAACAGGTTCAGCGACGAACCGGCCTGCTCGAACAGGGCCCAGAACAGCACCGAACCGAAGATCAGGTACATGGCCGCGAAGATGCGGTCACGGTCGTGTGGCGCCAGCTTGAACACCGCGGTGACCAACACGTAGGTCACCAGGATCGCGCCCACGCCCATCAGCAGCCAGCCCACCAGGTGCTGGTACTGGATCAGTACCCACACCAGGCCCACGCCGAGGATGCCGACCACGTACAGCCACTGTTCCATGCTCAGGCCAGCGGTGCGCCGAACCAGGCGTTCCGGATCCGGCGCCTCACCCTTGCCCATCAGGGCCGGCTTGCCGATCACGAACACGACAAGACCCAGCAGCATGCCCAGGCCAGCGGCACCGAAGCCGTAGGCCCAGCCGTAGGTTTCACCCAGCCAGCCGGCGATGATCGCGCCCAGGGCGGCACCCAGGTTGATGCCCATGTAAAAGATGGTGTACGCCGAATCGCGGCGCAGGTCGGTGCGCGGGTACAGCTGGCCGACGATCACCGAGATGTTGGCTTTCAGGAAACCCGAGCCGACGATGATGAAACTGAGCGCCAGCCAGAACCAATCCATCGCCCAGCTTTGCTGGCCGCCGTCACCCTCGATGGCCATCAGGCAGTGGCCGATGGTCAGCAGCACGGCGCCATAGAGCACCGCCTTGCGCTGGCCCAAGTAGCGATCTGCCAGGTAACCACCCAGCACCGGCGTGATGTAGACCAGCGCGGTATAGGCGCCATAGATGACCGACGACTGTTCGTCGCTGAAAAGCCAATGTTTGGTCAGGTAGAACATCAGCAGCGCGCGCATGCCGTAGTAGGAGAAGCGCTCCCACATTTCGGCGAAGAACAGGACGTACAGTCCGCGCGGGTGGCCGAAGAAGGTCTTTTCCTCGGCGGTAGTCGGATGGGTGGCCACTTGGTTGCTTACTCCCCTGGGTAATCAAAGTGAAACAAGGCGCGAAGGTGTAACCGGTGGGGGCCGGCGGCGTCAAACGCCGGCCGCCCTGTTCAGCTTCAGCCGCCTGCCGGGTAGGTGAAGCTCGAGCCCACGCCCAGCGGGATGCCCAGGGCCCAGAAGCCGATCAGGAAGGCGGTCCAGACCACCAGCAGGGTGATCGAATACGGCAGCATCATCGCCAGCAGGGTGCCGACGCCGGCGCCTTTGACGTACTTCTGGCAGAACACCACGATCAGCGGGAAATACGGCAGCAGCGGCGTGATGATGTTGGTCGAGCTGTCGCCGACGCGGTAGGCGGCCTGGGTCAGGTCGGGGGACACGCCCAGCTGCATCAGCATCGGCACCATGATCGCGCCGATCAGCGCCCACTTGGCCGAGGCCGAGCCGACCATCAGGTTCACGAAACCCGACAGCAGCACGATGCCCACCAGCGTGAGCGCCATCGGCAGGCCCATGGCCTGCAGCAGGTTGGCGCCCTTGATCGCCATCAGCACGCCCAGGTTCGACTGGCCGAAGGCGTAGATGAACTGGGCCGCGAAAAACGCCATCACGATGTAATAGCCCATGCCCGACATCGCCTTGGCCATGCCGGCGATGATGTCGCGGTGGGTTTTCACCGTGCCCGCGACGTAGCCGTAAACGACGCCCGGGATCAGGAAGAAGATGAAGATCAGGCCGACGATCGAGCGCATCAGCGGCGCGGTGAAGGCCAGCAGTGGGTGCGTGCCCGGCGCCAGCGTGGCCGGGTCGGCGCCCCAGGGCGTGCCGGCCGGCAGCAGGGTCAGCACGAACAGCGCGATGGCGATGCCCATCGCCACCATGGCCCAGACCAGGCCCTTGCGTTCTTCGGGCTTGAGCGGGCTCATGGTCGGCATTTCGCTGACGTCGCCGTCCACCGGCGTGGCCTTGAGCCGCGGCTCGATCACCTTGTCGGTGAGGAACCAGCCGACCAGCATGATCAGCACCGTCGAGCTGGTGGTGAAGACGTAGTTGTTGAGCGGGTTGACCTCGTAGGCCGGGTCGATCAGCTGCGCCGCCGCCTGGGTCAGGCCGGCCAGCAGCGGGTCGAGGCTGGAGGGCACGATGAAGGTCGCCGAGAAACCACCCGAGACGCCGGCGAAGGCTGCCGCGATGCCCGCCAGCGGATGCCGGCCGGCGGCGTAGAAGATCACCGCGCCCAGCGGGATCACCAGCACGTAGCCGGCGTCCACCGCCACGTGGCTGAGGATGCCGACGCCGATCAGGGCCGGGGTCAGCAGGGCCTTCGGGGTGACGCCCAGCATCGCCCGCAGCGCCGCGTTGATGAAGCCGGTGTGTTCGGCCACGCCCAGGCCCAGCATCGCCACCAGCACCACGCCCAGCGGCGCGAAGGTGACGAAGGTGTTGACCATGCTGGCCATGAAGGCGGTCAGGCTGGTGCCGCTGAGCAGGTTGACGATCTGTACCGGGTCGCCGCTGCGCGGGTCGATCTCGCTGAAGGCCATGTTCGACATCAGCGCCGACACCGCCCAGGTGACCAGCATCAGGATCAGGAACAGCACCGCCGGGTCGGGCAGCTTGTTGCCCAGGCGTTCGACCAGGTCGAGGCTGCGGGTGATCCAGCCGCGCTTGGCGATATTGGGCGGGGTGGCTTGGCTCATGGTGGCTCCGGGCAGAAGTCAGACAAGGCCCGAAGACTATCAGCCCGCCCGGCCGGATGCCTCAGCCCGGTTGGCCCAGGACGGTGCGCACTTCGAACAGCTCCGGGAAGAAGGTTAGTTCAAGCGCTTGCTTGAGGAACCCGACCCCGGAACTGCCGCCGGTTCCGCGGCGGTAACCGATGATGCGCTCGACGGTTTTCATGTGGCGGAAGCGCCAGAATTGGAAGCTGGCCTCCACGTCCACCAGCTGTTCGCAGGTGGCGTAGGCCTCCCAGTGGGTGTCGGTGTCCTCGTAGATTTCCTTGAACACCGGCACCAGGCCGGGTTCGCGCACGTGCGGCAAGGACCAGTCGCGTTCGACGCAGGCGGCCGGGATGGCGTAACCCTTGCGGTGCAGGTGGCGCAGGAACTCGTCGTAGAGGCTCGGGGCGTTGAGCACCGCCTCGAGCTGGGCCGTGGCCTGGGGGTCGTGCGAGAACACCTTCACCATGTCGGCGTTCTTGTTGCCCAGCAGGAACTCGACCAGCCGGTACTGCAGCGACTGGAAGCCCGAGGCCGGGCCCAGGATGTCCCGGAACTGCAGGTAGTCGGCCGGCGTCAGGGTCTCTAGCACCGACCACATCTCGGTCAGCTGGCGCTGCACCTGCTTCACGCGGGCCAGGATCTTCTGCATCGGGCCCAGTTCGTCGTTCTGCAGGCAGGCCAGGGCCGCGCGCAGTTCGTGGATCAGCAGCTTCAGCCACAGCTCGGACACGTGGTGCTGGACGATGAACAGCATCTCGTCGTGATGCGGCGGGTCCGACAGCGGCTTCTGGGCCGACAGCAGGGTGTCGAGCTGCAGGTAGCCGCCGTAGGTGAGGCGGTCCTTCAGGTCGGTGGTGATGCCCTGCTCCAGGGCGCGTTTGTTGGGGGGCTGGGACAAGGTTGTTCCCGGGTTTTGCTGGGGTGCACAAGATTAGCCCCCCGGGACCGTAACGCCAACGAAATCAAAACCGGCTACCATCCGGCTGCGAAGGCCGTCAATCGGCCTTTTGCGTCTATTACCAGGGGAAAACCAATCATGAAGCTCGTGCCTCGCGCATCCGCGCTGCTTGTCCTGTGCCTCGCGGCCGGGGCGGCCTCGGCCCAGGTGTCACTCACCGGGCCCGCCTACACCCAGGATTTCGACACCCTGGCCAACTCGGGCACGGCCAATGCCGCGCTGCCCGCCGGCTGGCTGATCAACGAAACCGGCGGCGGTGGCCGTGACAACGAGCTCTACGCCGGCGACAACGGCGGCAGCAACGCCGGCGACACCTACAGCTATGGCGCCAGCGGCTCGTCCGAACGCGCGCTGGGTGGCCTGCTCAGCGGCACGCTGAACCCGACCTTCGGCGCCTGCTTCACCAACAACACCGGCACCGAAGTCAGCGCCCTGGACATCGCCTACACCGGCGAGCAGTGGCGCTCCGGTACCGCCGGCCGCGCCGACACCATCAACTTCCAGTACAGCCTCGACGCCACCGGCCTCGCCGACGGCACCTGGGTTGACGTCGACGCCCTGGACTTCAGCACCCCCAACACCGTGGGCACCGGCGCGAAGAACGGCAACGACGCCGCCAACCGCACCGCCATCGCCAGCCAGGTTGGCAGCCTTGCCATCGCCAACGGCGCCGGCTTCTGCATCCGCTGGACCGATTTCAACGCTTCGGGCGCCGATGACGGCCTGGCGGTGGACGACTTCTCGCTGACGCCGGTCCTGGGCGCCACCGGACCGGACCTGATGGTCGAGTCGTGGGCAGACCCCAGCGAAGTCACCATCGCCGGTGAATTCTTCATCTATACGCGCCTCACCAATATCGGCACCACCGCCATCGCCAACACCGCGTACGTCCGCAGCGTGCCCGACTCCCTCGATCCGGAATTCAACGGCACACGGGACCTGTCCGGCGTGACCGGCGGTTCCGTGAGTTGGAACAACTTGCCCGGCGGCGACACCACCATCTCGGTTGGCCTCAACCCGGGCGGCACCATCACGGTCTTCTCCCGGTATTCCGTGGTGCCCGGCAACGTCGGAACCATCGTGGTTCCTGGCCTGGCTTCCAACGCCGGCGACCCGGACACCAGCAACAACAGCGACCAGGTCGAGATCACCGTCTACGACGTATTCTCCGACGTTTCGGTCACGCTGGCCGACAACGCTGACCCGGTGACTTCGGGCGGCGCGCTGTCCTACACCGCCACCGTCACCAACGTCGGCCCCCAGGCCGTCACCGGCCTGGCCCTGAGCCTGCCGATCCCGGCCGGCACCACCTATGTTGGCCACACCGCCGCGCCGGGCCTGTTCGGCGGCTGCACCGTGGTTGCACAGGTGCTCGAGTGCACCGGCGCCGGTCCGGTCGCGTCCGGCGCCAGCGGCAACGTCGTGCTGGACCTGCAGGTCAGCGGCGCCTTCGCCGGCACCCTGAACACGACGGCCACCGTTTCGTCGGCCCTGTTCGACCCGCAGGCGGCCAACAACCAGGCCACCGAAACGACCGACGTGCAGGCCCCGCTGCTGGGCATCCACGACGTCCAGGGCGCCGGCGCCCTGTCCCCGCTGGACGGCGACCTGGTGGCCGTCGAGGGCATCGTCACCGCCCTGCGCTTCAACAACGCCTTCTTCGTGCAGAGCGCCCCCGGCGAGGATGACGGCAATCCGGCCACCTCCGAAGGCCTCCTGGTCTTCACCGGCAGCGCGCCCACCGTCGCCGTCGGCGACCGGGTGCGGGTCTCGGGCACCGTCGAGGAGTACCGCTCCTCGTCCAACCCGCACCAGGACTTCATCACCGAACTGACCGGCCCGTCCGTCAGCGTGATCAGCTCGGGCAATGCCCTGCCGGCGCCGGTGGAGATCACCGCGGCGATGACCGACCCGAACGGGCCGGTCGACCAGCTCGAACCGCTGGAAGGCATGCGCGTCTCGGTGGCCCGCCTGGTGGCGACCGCCCCGACCGAAGGCAGCATCGACGAAAACGATGCCCTGGCCTTCCCGAACGGCAATTTCTGGGGCGTGGTCGAAGGCATCGCGCGTCCGTTCCGCGAGCCGGGTATCGGCGAGCTGGACCAGATCCCGCCGCCGCCGGTCAACACCCCGCGCTTCGACACCAACCCCGAGCGCCTGCGCATCCAGAGCCGCGGCCAGGTCGGCGCCAGCCCGATCGTGCTCGACACCGGCGCGATCGTCAGCGGCCTGGTCGGCGTGCTCGACTACGGTTTCGGCACCTACATCCTGATGCCGGACCCGGGCGCCACCGTCACGGTCGAAGGCGGCGCCATGCCGGGCGCGGTGCCTGACCCGACGGCCGGTGAATTCACCATCGCCAGCGCCAACATGCTGCGTTTCTACGACGAAGTGAACGACGTCGGCGGCGACGTGCCCCTGACCCCGCTGGCCTTCGAAAAGCGCCTGGCCAAGTCCGCGCTGGCAATCTGCGACTTCATGAAGGCCCCGGACATCCTGGGCGTGGTCGAAGTCGAGAACCTGCGCGCCCTGCAGCTGCTGGCCGATCGCATCAACGCGACCTGCGCCCGCGGCCCGCAGTACCAGGCCTACCTGGAAGAAGGCAACGACGGCAGCAAGATCAACGTCGGCTTCCTGGTCAACACCGCGGAAGTGCGGGCGTCGGTGCCGCGCGTGCAGGTGGTGTCGGTGACCCAGTACGGCAAGGACGCCCGGATCACCAACCCCAACGCCAGCACCTCGGTGATGAACGACCGGCCGCCGCTGGTCCTGCGCGCGGTGCTCAACCCGAACATCGGCGCCGGCACCCCGGTGACGGTGATCGCCAACCACCTGCTGTCGCTGATCGACATCAACTCGACCGACCCGGGCTCGAATGGCTACGCGACCACCGGCGACCGTCGCCGGATCAAGCGGGCCGAGCAGGCCGTGTTCCTGGCCAACCTGGTCGAGCAGTTCCAGCAGGCCAACCCGCAGGAGCGCATCGTGGTGCTGGGCGACTTCAACGCCTTCGAGTTCAACGACGGCTATGTCGACGTGATGGGCATCATCACCGGCCAGGAAGCGGCGAACGACGCGGTGTACCAGTACGCCGACAGCCCGCTGACCACGCCGCTGAGCAACCTGACCACCCTGCAGCAGGCGTCGGATCGGTATTCCTTCTCGTTCGAGGGCAACGCCCAGACCCTGGACCACATCGTGGTCAACCAGGCGCTGCTGGCCGATTTCCCGGGCCTGCGGATCGAACACGCCCGCGTCAACGCCGACTTCGCCGTGGACAACTTCGCCGACGAGTCGATCCCGGTCCGCTTCTCCGACCACGACCCGGTGGTGATGTACCTGTCCAAGTCCAACGGACGGCGTGCGGACCTGATGTTCGACCTCGACTCGGTCGCCAAGTCCTACCAGGTGGGCGTGCGCAACGTGCTCCTGGTCACGGTCGCCAACCTGGGCCCGGACCTGGCCGTGTCGCCGACGGTGACGGTGCTGGTGCAGGCCGCCCCGGCCGAGGTCGACGTGACCCCGCCCGCCAACTGGACCTGCACCAAGGACGGCACCGCGCTCGCCACGCTGATCACCTGCCAGGTGGCCGGCGGC
The DNA here is from genome assembly GCA_964643705.1 of uncultured Arenimonas sp. Lineage (GTDB taxonomy): Bacteria > Pseudomonadota > Gammaproteobacteria > Xanthomonadales > Xanthomonadaceae > Arenimonas. Next base: position 7,593 of record CAZXTV010000073.1, read on the forward strand.
ATCGTGGCCGGCAACGAAGACGTGATGGAACTGGGCGTCACCACCGGCAAGCCGCCGCGCAACGGCCGCTTCGACGTGCTGGGCTGGGTGCAGTCGCGCTCGGCGGACCGCGACACCAGCAACAACCTCGAGGCCCTGCGCATGCCGCTGGCACGCTGAGCCCCGCGCGGGCGGCTCCGGCCGCCCGCGACCACACCGGAAACCCCGCTTCGGCGGGGTTTCTTTTTGCCTGCGCGAAAGCTGGCGCGACTTGCCTTGGGCGGGCGCGGGCTGCTATCAAGGTCGCCTGCCCGGGAGGCCCGAATGAGTACCGTCGCCACCTTCGAAATCGAATACCTTCAATACCTTGGCCCCGATGGCCGGCTGGTCCGCGATGACCTGCCCGAATTCGCGAAAGACCGTCGCAACCTGGTCGAGCTGTTCAAGCACATGCTGCTGGTGCGTACCTTCGACACCAAGTCGGTGGCGCTGCAGCGCACCGGCAAGCTCGGCACCTACGCCAGCTGCCTGGGCCACGAGGCCGCGCACATCGGCATCGGCAGCGCCATGCAGTACGACGACGTGCTGGCGCCCAGCTACCGCGAATACGGCGCGCAGTTCATGCGCGGCGTGAAACCGCGCGACGTGCTGATGTACTGGGGCGGCGACGAACGCGACAACGACTTCTCGGGCCCGCCCCACGACTATCCCTGGTGCGTGCCCATC
>CAZXTV010000074.1:0-8283 GCA_964643705.1 uncultured Arenimonas sp.
CTGACCTCGCGACCGCCGAGCCAGGGTTCGAAGCCGGCTTCGATCAGCTCGGCGATCGGAGAGCGCGGCACCAGCGCACGATGATCGGACTTGAAGCTCAGGCCGGCGAACCAGGCCTCGCCGGTGAGGTAGCAGGCCGGGATGCGTTCGTTGATGCGGCGCGTGAACAGCGTCAGCACGTCCTGCTTTTCTTCGGCCGTCAGCCGCGCCTGGCCGTAGGCCGGGCACAGGTCGTGCGGCAGGTGCAGGGCATGCAGCACCAGCTGCGTTGACTCGTCCAGGGCGTTGTCCATGCTGTGGCCGAAGCTGAGGCCGGCGGCATTAAAACGGCTGGCGCCGTAGCGGATGAAGTCGATGATGGTGGCAAGTTCCGCCGGCATGTTCTTGAAATCCCTTGCAATGGCGGGAGTATAGCCGCGCCCGGCCTATAATTGCCGGCATCCACAGGTCCCGGGGTCCCACGTGTTCAATCGCCAGACGCTGCTCATCCTTGTCGCCGCCATCGCCGCCGGGCTTGGCCTCTGGGCCGCCCAGGTCCTGATGTCGCCGGGCTTCGCGCCTGCGGCGACGCCGGCCGCCCTGCCGGCGGTGGACCCGGCCCGGCTCAAGGCCGTGCGCCTGTTCCCGGCGCCGCGCGCGGTGCCGGCCTTCACGCTGCAGCAGTCCGACGACACGACGCTGGACCCGGCCGAACTGCAGGGCCGCTGGACGGTGGTGTTCCTGGGTTTCACCCACTGCCCCGACGTCTGCCCCACCACCCTGACCGACCTGTCCCGCGCGCAGGCGCAGTGGGACCACCTGCCGGAGGGGCGGCGGCCGCAGGTGCTGTTCGTCTCGGTGGACCCGGAGCGCGACACGCCGGCCAAGACGGGTGAGTACGCCCACTACTTCCACGCCGGCACCCTGGCCGCCACCGCCGCCGAACCGGCGCTGGAAAACTTCGCCACCAGCCTGGGCATGGTCTACATGAAGGTGCCGGTTGAAGGCGGCGACTACACCATGGACCACTCCAGCGCCCTGGTGGTGCTGGACGCGCAGGGTCGCCAGGTGGGCCTGATCCGCCCGCCCTTCGTGCCCGACGACATCGCCGCCGACCTGGCCCTGCTGGCCGAGGTGGCGCCGTGAGCCCGAAGGTCGCCCTGCAGTACCTGCTGCCGCACCGGCTGCTTTCGCGCCTGGCCTACGGCGTGGCGCGCTCCACGAACGGCCGCTTCAAGGACTGGCTGATCGCGCTGGTGATCCGCAAGTTCGGCGTGGACATGTCCGAGGCCGCCGACCCCGAGCCGCGCAACTACCCGCACTTCAATGCCTTCTTCACCCGCGAACTGCGCCCGGGCGCGCGCATCGCGGACGCCGACCCCGACACCCTGCTCATGCCCGCCGACGGCAAGGTCAGCCAGGTCGGACGCATCGAGGCCGGCCGCATCTTCCAGGCCAAGGGCCAGTCCTTCACCACCGCCGAACTGCTGGGCGACGAGGCCATGGCCGCGCCCTATGCCGACGGCTGGTTCGCCAACGTCTACCTGTCGCCGCGGGACTACCACCGCGTGCACATGCCCTGGGCCGGCACCCTGGTCGAAACCCTGCACGTGCCGGGCCGGCTGTTCACGGTCGCGCCCTGGGGCGTAAAGGCCATCCCGCGCCTGTTCGCGCGCAACGAACGCCTGGTCTGCCACTTCGAAACCGACTTCGGGCCCATGTGCTCGGTGATGGTCGGCGCGATGCTGGTGTCGGGCGTGGAAACGGTGTGGAACGGCGTCGAAATCCCGGCTTACGCCAACAAGCCGATCCGCCGCGACTGGCGCGGCCAGGGCGTCACCCTGGGCCGCTTCGCGGAGATGGCGCGCTTCAACGACGGCTCGACCGTGGTGCTGCTGTTCCCGCGCGACGCCGTCGAACTCGACGCCTTCGCCACCGAAACCCAAACCCGCGTCGGCCAGCGCCTGGGCCACGTAAACCGGGGTCAGAGTCGACTTTGACTTGAGCCCTGAAATCAAACCCCTGGAGGCATATGCTGGCGTCAAGAGAAAGTCGACTCTGACCCCGGTTTTCACGCATGCGTAGTAGTGGCCAGCACGCGATCCGCCTGTTCCAGAGCCTCGAGCATCCTTGCGGCTATTGGCCGGACCGGCTGGCCCGCGACCTGATCATCGACCCGACCGACCCGCACCTGCCGTCGGTGTATGGCCAGGCGCTGGCGATGGGATTCCGCCGCAGCGGTGGCCACGTCTACCGGCCCTATTGCGCCAGCTGCCGGGCCTGCATCTCGGTGCGCATCCCGGTCGATCGCTTCGAACCCAACCGCGCCCAGAAGCGTTGCCTGGCCCGCAATGCCGACCTTGAGGTTTCGATCGCCCCGCCGGAACGCACCGGCGAAAACTTCGCGCTCTACCGGCGCTACCTCGACACCCGCCACGCCGGCGGCGGCATGGACGACCCGGCGCCGGAAAATTTCGACGCCTTCCTCGCCTGCCGCTGGAGCCCGACCGAATTCATGGAGTTCCGGCTCGAAGGGCGCCTGGCCGCCCTGGCGGTCACCGACGTGCTGCCCGACGGCCTGTCGGCGGTGTACACCTTCTTCGACCCCGCACTGGCCGCCCGCAGCCTGGGCACCTACGCCATCCTGGCCCAGGTCGAACGCGCCCGCCGCGAGGCGCGCGGCTACGTTTACCTGGGCTTCTGGATCGACGGGCACCAAAAGATGGCCTACAAGCGCGCCTACCGTCCGCTCGAATTCCTCGACGGCCCGCGCTGGCGGTCGATGCCCGACCCCTGATGCGCGACGGTGTCACGTCCATCGGGCACAATCGCGCCCCATGCACCCTGCCCTTCGTATCGGCCTGCTGGCCCTTTCCCTGTTCGTCCTGGCGGCCTGCCGGGCGAATGCCCCCGTCGCGAAACCGGCGCAAACCGTGAACCTGCGGATCGCCACCTTCAACGCATCCCTGTACACCGAACAGGCCGGTGGCCTGCTGGCCCGCCTGCAGGCCGGCGACGCCGACGCCCGCAAGATCGCCGCCGTGGTCCAGCGGGTGCGTCCGGACGTGCTGCTGATCAACGAATTCGACCACGACGCCGAAGGCGCGGCCGCCGACGTGTTCATGCGCGACTACCTGGGCGTCGCGCAGAACGGCCAGGAAGCCATCGCCTATCCCTATCGCTACCTCGCCCCGGTCAACACCGGCGAACCCAGCGGCCTGGACCTCGACCGCAACGGCCGCGTCGCCACCCAGGGCCGCGAACGCGGCAATGATGCCTGGGGTTACGGCCTGCACCCCGGCCAGTACGGCATGCTGGTGCTGTCGCGTCATCCGATCGACACCGACGCGGCGCGCAGCTTCCGGATGCTGCGCTGGAGCACCCTGCCCGGCGCGCTGGTGCCGCAGGACCCGGCCACGGGCGAGGCCTGGTACCCGCCGGAAACCTGGGACAAGCTGCGCCTGAGTTCCAAGTCGCACTGGGACCTGCCCATCCGGACCCCGCTTGGCACCGTGCACCTGCTGGCCGCACATCCCACGCCGCCCGTCTTCGACGGGCCGGAACGACGCAACGCCGCCCGCAACCACGACGAAATCCGCCTCTGGGCCGAATACCTTTCCCCCGGCGACAAACCCTGGCTGTGCGACGACCGCCAGCGCTGCGGCGGCCTGCCGGAAGGCGAACGGTTCGTGATCGTCGGCGACTACAACGCCGACCCCGTCGACGGCAGCAGCCTGCCGGGCACCATCGAGCAGCTGCTCGAGCATCCACGCGTACTGCGGTTTCCGGCGCCGGCCAGCGAAGGCGCCGTGCTCGCGGCGGGCACCCACGCCATCAACGCCGGCCACGGAGCCCCGAACGCCCACGACACCGCGCAGTTCGGTCCGCGCAACGGCAATCTCCGGGTGGACTACGTGCTGCCTTCTCTCGGCTTCCGCGTCACCGGCAGCGGCGTGTTCTGGCCTGCGCCGGGCCAGCCGGGGGCCGACTGGCTCGACGCGACCGACCACCACATGGTCTGGGTCGACCTGGAAAACCCCGACGACCTGTAGGAGCGCCTCAAGGCGCTCCTAAACGTCGGGTTTCAGGCTCACGTGCAGCGCTTCCGCGGCCCGCCTGGCCTTGGCGCGCGCGGCATCGACGTCGGTGTCGCGGGCCAGGGTGACGGCGACGCGGCGGTGGCCTTCCACGCGCGGCTTGCCAAAGAGGCGCAGCTGGGTGTCGGGCTCGACCAGCGCGGCATCGACATTGCCGAATTCCGGCACGCCGTGGCCGGTGGCCAGCACCGCGCAGGACGCCGACGGCCCCAGGCAACGGATCACTGGAATGGGCAGGCCCAGGATGGCGCGCGCATGCAGCGCGAATTCGCTCAGCTCCTGCGACACCAGCGTGACCAGGCCGGTGTCGTGCGGACGCGGCGAGACTTCGCTGAACCAAACCTCGTCGCCCTTCACGAACAGCTCCACGCCGAACAGCCCCCAGCCGCCCAGGTCGTCGGTGATCGCCCTGGCGATCTCGCGCGATCGCACCAGCGCCGCGTCCGACATCGGCTGCGGCATCCAGCTTTCGCGGTAGTCACCGTCCACCTGCAGGTGCCCGATCGGATCGCAATAGGACGTTCCGTCGCGGTGGCGCACGGTCAGCAGGGTGATTTCGTAGTCGAAATCCACGAAACCCTCGACGATGCAGCGGCCCTGCCCGGCCCGTCCGCCGGACTGGGCGTAGGCCCAGGCCCTGGCGACGTCGGCCTCGCCGCGCACGGTGCTCTGGCCCTTGCCCGACGAGGACATCACCGGCTTCACCACGCAGGGCAGGCCGATGGCCGCCACGGCGTCCAGGTACTCGGCTTCGGTATCGACGAAGCGGTAGGGCGAGGTGGGCAGGCCCAGGGTTTCGGCCGCCAGGCGGCGGATGCCTTCGCGGTCCATGGTCAGGCGCGCGGCGCGCGCGGTCGGCACGACCCGCTGGCCCTTGTCGGCCTCCAGCTCGACCAGGGTCGGCGTGTGGATGGCTTCGATCTCGGGCACGACCAGGTCGGGCTTTTCGTGCGCGATCAGGTCGCGCAGCGCCGCCGGGTCGAGCATGTTCAGCGTGTGGGCGCGGTGCGCGACCTGCATCGCCGGCGCGTCGGCGTAACGGTCGGCGGCGATCACTTCGACGCCGAAGCGCTGCAGTTCGATCGCCACCTCCTTGCCCAGCTCGCCCGAGCCAAGCAGCAGGACACGGCGGGCGGAGGCGGACAGGGGCGTGCCCAGGGTGACGGACGGCTGGTCGGACATGGCGGCGCTTCAACGGGCAGGGAGGCGGGCATTGTAACGGCGGCGACCGCGGCGCCGGCCCGCGGTGCTTTCTGTCATGCTCGGCCCCTAGCCTGACGACCCGACATGATCCGCTTTCCGCCTGCCCTTTCCCTTTCCGCCGCGCTGCTGACCGCCTTCGTGCTTGCCCCCGCCCCGGCCCAGGCCGCGCGCTGGAGCGAGCCGGAAATTCGCGGCCTGGTGACCCACGCCGCCATCGGCGAAATCAGCGGCCTGGCCGCGGCGACGCACTTCCCCGGCCACTACTGGGCCATCAACGACAGCGGCAGCCCGGCCCAGCTGCACCTGGTGGACGGCAAGGGCCGTTTCCGGGGCAGCGTCGACACGCCCGGCGTGCCCAACCGCGACTGGGAAGACCTGGCCAGCTTCCGCTTCCAGGGAGCCGACTACCTGCTGATCGCCGACGTCGGCGACAACGGCGGACTGCGCCGCGAACTCCAGCTGTACGTGCTCGAACAACCCCGCAAACTCGACCAGCCCGCGCTGCTGGCCTGGACGATCCGCTTCACCTGGCCCGACGGGGCCCGCGACTGCGAAGCCGCGGCCGTGGATCCGGTCGCCGGCGAGGTTTTGCTGGTGTCGAAAAAACGCGTGCCGGCCGAACTGTTCCGCGTGCCCCTGCGCCCCGGCCGCGCGCCGGTGGTGGCCGAACGCCTGGGCACCCTGCCCGGCATCGAACAACCCGACGCCCGGACGCTGGCGGACAACCCGGTCTACGGCCGTTACCGGTCGCAGGTGACCGCCGCCGACCTGAGCCCCAACGGCCGCGTGCTGGCGGTGCTCAACTACCAGTCGGTGCATTTCCTGGTCCGCCCCCGCGGCGGCGACTGGCGCGAGGTCCTGGACCAGGAAAGCAAGATGCCGCACCTGCTGCTGCCCTGGCTGCCCCAGGCCGAGGCCCTGGCCTTCGATCCGGACGGCACGGAAATGGTCATCGGCAGCGAACAGCTGCCCTCGCCGTTCCTGCGCTACCGGCTCATACCGTAGCCAAGGTGCTGCTTTTAAAGGATTTTCCGGAAACCCGGGGTCCCATGACTTCCGGGGGATGACTTTTGATATCTAATTGATATCATCTGCTCATCCCTCAGGAGGCTCGTCATGAAAGAACAGACCATCCGCTCCTTCCCCGGCATCCCGGCGCTGCTGCTGCTGCTCGTGCTTTCGGCGCTGGCGATCTACCTGTTTGCCGCCAACCTGCCGGGCACCGGCGGCAGCACCGTGGCCGTGGTCGCCAGCCTGTTGATCGGGTTGGGGGTCTGCGTCGCGCTGGCGGGCTTTTACATGGTCGAACCCAACCAGGCGGCGGTGCTGAGCCTGTTCGGCAAGTACGTGGGAACCGCCAAGGACCAGGGCCTGCGCTGGAACAACCCGTTCTTCGCGGCCAAGAAGGTCAGCCTGCGCGTGCGCAACTTCGAGTCGGGCAAGCTCAAGGTCAATGAACTCGACGGCAGCCCGATCGAAATCGCCTCGGTGATCGTCTGGCAGGTCGTGGATTCGGCCGAAGCGGTCTACAACGTCGACGATTACGAAAGTTTCGTGCACATCCAGTCCGAGGCGGCGCTGCGCGCCATGGCCACGGTTTATCCCTACGACCAGCACGAGGACGGAACGATCGCGCTGCGCAGCCACGCCGCCGAGATTTCCAAGCACCTCACCGACGAGATCCAGGACCGCCTGGCCCAGGCCGGCGTGCACGTCATCGAAGCCCGCATCAGCCACCTGGCCTACGCACCGGAAATCGCCCAGGCGATGCTGCAGCGCCAGCAGGCCAGCGCGATCATCGCCGCCCGCACCCGCATCGTCGAAGGCGCGGTGAGCATGGTCGAGATGGCGCTCGAGCAGCTGTCGGCGCGCAACGTCGTCGAGCTCGACCCCGAACGCCGGGCGCAGATGGTGTCCAACCTGCTGGTGGTGCTGTGCGCCGAGCGCGGCACCCAGCCGGTGGTGAACGCCGGCAGCGTGTACTGAGGCCGCCGGCATGGAGCAGACGACACTCATCGGCATCGTCCTGATCATGAGCGCCGTACCCGGGCTGGCGATGGGCCTGCTGCTGCTGTCGGGAAAGTGGCTGCCACCCTCCTTCCAGGCCACGCGCGACCCGGCCCGGGCCAGGGTCGCGGCCGCGCGCCTGCTCATGGGGGTGGATGCCATGCTGCTGCTGATCGGTATCGCGCTGATGGTGGTGCCACGCGAACAGCTGGAGCCGGTCGTGGCCGTACTTGTCGGTCTGACGGTGCTGGCGGCCATCGCGCTGGCCATGCCCGTCGTGCGGGCAAACCGGGCCTGAGTGGTGGCCGAGAAAAAAGCCTATCCGCTGCGCATCAACGCCCAGGTCCTGGACGCCATCCAGCGCTGGGCCGACGACGAACTGCGCTCGGTGAACGCCCAGATCGAATACGTTTTGCGTGAAGCCCTGCGCAAGCAGGGACGCCTGAAAAAACCCGACGAGGACGCCGATGACTGACACTTTCCGCAACTTCGCCCTGCCGCCGATCGGCAAGGGGGCGATCTGGTTCGCCGTGGTGCTGGGCACGCTGGTGCCAGCCGCCACGGCCTTGATCGCCATCGGCTTCGCACGGGCCGAAGGCGAAAACGCAGTGCTGATCCTGGTGATGCAGGCGCTGGTCGCGCTGGCGATCCTGGGCCTCCTGCTGCCCATGTGGCGGCGCCAGGTGGCCTTCGACGGCAAACAGCTTCGCGTGAAGGCCACCTACTACAGCCGGGTCTCGCCGCTGTCGGAGTTCCGGCTCGACCAGGCGCGCGTGGTGGATACGCGCGAGCACGCCGAGTTCAAGCCGATGCTCAAGACCAATGGTTTGGGACTGCCGGGTTATTGGGCCGGCCACTTCCTGCTGCGCGACCGGCGCAAGGCCTTCTGCCTGGTGACCGACGTCTCGAAGGTGCTGGCCCTGCCGCACGCCGATGGCCGGGTCTGGCTGCTGAGCTTCGAGCATCCCCAGGCCGTGCTGGACATACTGCGCCGCGC
>CAZXTV010000075.1:0-2820 GCA_964643705.1 uncultured Arenimonas sp.
ACGCCCCGGCACGGGCGGCCTCGCCCCGGCGCTGCGCGCCTTCGGCCGCGGCATCCTCTACAGCGCGCCGTGGCTGATGAAGTTCCTGTCGGTGGCGGGCACCGCGGCCATGTTCCTGGTCGGCGGTGGCATCTTCACCCACTCGATCCCGGCCCTGCACCACGTGGTCGTCGGCTTGATCCCCGAGGGCGCGATGGCCATGCCGGTCACCTTGCTGGTGGACGCCGTGGTGGGCATCCTGGTGGGCATCGTCGCGGTCGCGGCGATCACCGCCTGGGGCAAGCTGCGCGGCAAACCCGCCGCGGCGCACTGAACCCGGCCTAGCGAACCACGTGCCAGCGGGTCTGGCGTCCCGCCGGGAAGGCCAGGCAGTCCCCGTCGAAGTGGCCGCCCTGCTCGAGCTTCACCTGCACCCAGGTGTCGCCCCACTCGGGCACGGGCGAACGCACGTTGCCTTCGATGGCGTAGGCCGTTGACGGATGCAGGGGCCATTGGCTGCCGGGCGTGCCGCCCTGCTGGGCATCCCACATGCCGATCGTCGGCCCGGCCGCATGGCCGAAAAATCCCAGGGGATGGGTGTAGGTGCTGGCTGCCAGCCCCTCCTTCTCCACCGCGGCGCGGGTGGCGTGCAGGATCTCGTCGCCACTGCGTCCGGTGACGAAATTCGCGGCCAGCAGGTCCTGCCAGCGGTTGCCCGCGGCCAGCGCCTTGTGCAGGCCTTGTGGTACATCGGTTTCACCTTCGCGCAGCACGTAGCCCATTTCCTGGGTGTCGGTGCACAGCTTCAGGTAACAGCCGCCGATGTCGGTGTGCAGCACGTCGCCGCGTTCGATCACGCCGGTGCTGCCGCAGAAGACGCTGTCGCGGGCGCAGTCGTCGCCGGCACGCTGGCGGTTGACATCCGGATGGAACCACACCGGCATGCCCAGGGATTCGAGACGCTTGCGGATGTACCAGGCCACGTCGTCGGTGTGGGTCTTGCCGGGTTCGATGACCTGGTTGGAAAAGGCCTCGGCGATGACCGCCCGCGCCGCCGCCATCGCCGCCGCATGGTGCCCGCGCTCGGCTTCGAGCCGCGTTTCGGTCCAGCGCACCACCAGGTCCTGCGCCGACACCAGGCGGCTTTCATACCCCTGCGGCAGGACCGCCAGCAGCCGCTGGTGCAAGGCATGGCTGAGGCCGTCGGCGACCGCCCATTCGCGCGACACATTGATGCCGATGCGCTGGGGCTCGCGTTCGGCGATCAGCTTGCCCAGCGCCTGCCACTGTTCGTCCAGGTCGCCGCCCGCCCAGGCCGATTCGTACGGACCTCCCAGGGGGTAACGATTCACCGCCAGGCGCTCGACCGATCCGTCCGCGCGGCGATGGAAGGCCAGCAGCGTGGTCCGGCGCGCCGCGAAGCTGGGCTGCGGCACCAGGGTGAAATAAACCGGGTCCTCGGCGTATTCACGCGACAGCACCAGCCACATGTCCAGGTCCGCGTCGGCCATCAGGCGCGGCAGCAGGGAGTCCAGGCGCTGCTCGAGTATCTGGTTCTCGACCGCGGAACGCGCCTCGGGGGCCAGCAGCGTCGGCATGGGCGGTGAATCCGGGGCGGCCAGCGCAGGCGCGGGCAGGCAAAGCAGCAGGGCCAGGCCCAGGGGCTTGCGATACATGGCGGGTGGCTTCCTCGTCGTGCGTTGGCGCTGAGCATACCTTCGGCGCCCGCCTGCGTCGGGACTTCCGGCCCATGCATGGGTCGGCCCCGCAGGCGCACCATTGCCCACTCCCCCGGCCGGCGCTTCCTGGTGCACCTGCAAAGAATCTCCGCGTTTTCCGAGTCCGGCCGCGGCGGAAATCCCGCCGGCGTGGTCCTGGCCGACGCGCTTCCCGACGACGCCACCATGCAGTCCGTGGCCGCGCAGGTGGGTTATTCGGAAACCGTGTTCGCCGCGCCCGCGGACGGCGCCTGGCGGGTGCGCTACTTTTCGCCGCTGGCGGAAGTGCCCTTCTGCGGGCACGCCACGATCGCGCTGGGCGCGGCCCTGGCCGGGCGCGACGGGGACGGCGTCTACGTGCTCGACATCAACCAGGCGCGTATCCAGGTCGAAGGCTGGCACGAAGATGGGCAGGTGCTGGCGGCGTTGCAGTCGCCGCCCACGCGCAGCCACGCGCCTGATCCGAGCCTGTTCGCCGAGGCGATGGCCTTGTTCGACCTGGAACCCGCCGACTTCGACCCACGCCTGCCGCCGATGCTGATGCATGCCGGCGCCGACCACCTTCTTCTGGCCCTGCGCGAGCGAAGTCGGCTTGCCCGCATGTCCTACCCGATCGACGCCGGCCGCAGCCTGATGCAGGACGCCGGCCTGACCACGATCGCGCTGGTCGTCGCCGAGACGCCGCGCTGTTTCCACGCGCGCAATGCCTTCGCCATTGGCGGGGTCTTCGAGGACCCGGCCACGGGCGCGGCGGCGGCGGCGCTGGGCGGCGCCCTGCGCGACCTGGGCTGGCCGCACGGCGGCGCGGTGGAAATCCGGCAGGGGCATGACATGGGCGCACCGTCGCGCCTGCACGTGGCCATCGGTCCGGGTTCCGGCGAGTCGGTGCGGGTCAGCGGCGCGACACATCGCATTCAAGCCGCCTGAACCCTACTTCTGAAGGAACTCCACCAGCTGCTTGCGCTGGTTGGGCCCGAGCAGGCGGAGAAGCGGCAGCAGGCGGCCGATCACCCCGGGCAGCTTGGGCAGTACTTCCTGCACGTGGCCGGCCTGCAGTTGTTCAAGCACCTCGTCCACGCTTGCCACGGCCCGGGCCGGAACCGAACGCACGGGCGCGCCCGGC
>CAZXTV010000075.1:2920-8105 GCA_964643705.1 uncultured Arenimonas sp.
CGGGCGCGGGCGACGCAGCGGGTGCGAGCACGGCCACGCCCGATTCACGCGCCACGTCCAGCCGCGCCTGGCAGGCGTGCATGGCTTCCTCCGGGCCCAGGCTGACATCGAGCAATGGGCTCAGCACCGCGGCGTGCAGCACCACCGGCACCGGCTCGCCGTCGTGCAAGGGCGGGTTGGCCATCACCTCGGCCTGCAGCCGTTCGACCATGCCGGCGATGCCGGCCTCTTCCCCGCCGGGCAGGCTGAGCGCGAAGCTGCCCAGGCCGATGCGCGCCGCCGTGTCCTCCTTGCGGATCCGCGCACGCAGCAGGCGGGCGATCTGCAGCACCAGGGCCTCGGCGACATCGCGGCCGTTGTTCAGGAAAAAATGCTGGAAATCCTCGACGTCCAGCCGCACCAGGCACAGGGCCTGGTCGTGACGGTGCGAATAGGCCATGTCCTGGCGCAGCCGGTCCATGAAGCCGGCCTTGTTCGCCAGGCCGGTGAGCCCGTCGAGCATCACCTGCGACTGCAGCTGGCGGGTGACGCGCTGGTAGGTGGAATGCGCGCGTGCGCGCGCCACCAGGTCGGACGTGGTGAAGGGTTTGGTGATGAAGTCGGTGGCGCCCAGGTCGAGCGCCTTCATGCGCGCCTTCTCGTCGTTCTCCGCGCCGGTCACCACGATCACCGGCAGCCCCTGGATGCCCGCGTCCTGCGCGCCGCGGATCTCGCGCAGCAGGTCGTAGCCGTCCATGTTGGGCATGTTGAGGTCGGTGAAGATCACCTGGATGCCGGTATCGCGCCCGACCTGGCTCCAGGCATCGTGGCCGTCTTCGGCCGTGATCACGTCGAACTCGTCGCCCAGCATCTTGTGCGCGGCCTTGCGCATCAGCTTGGAATCGTCCACCACCAGGATGCGGGCCTTGCCCGTGCCCTCGACGCTCATTGGCTGCCCCTGCCGTGCTGGTCAGTGACCACGTTACCGCAAGCCCGCCGGGGTGCCCAAGAGCGGCATCACAGTTCCACCTCCGGCTCAGGGCCGCCAGTGGAAATCGAGCGTCCCGGTCACCGGTGGCGCCGCCGCTTCCCGGAACAGGCCGTCGCCAAGGGTTTCAAAGCGCACCCGCAGCCTTCCGGCCATGTGCTCGACCGCGATGACGCCGCTGCCGCTGGGCAGCATCCGCCGCCCGCGTGCCGGGTCCAGCTCTTCGGCCAGCACGACTTCACCCACGCCAGCGCGGGCATGCTGGTCGGGGTCGCCCAGCGACACCGCCGCGTATTCGCCGGAAAGGTCGTCGTGCCCCTCGGCCACGTTCAGCACCATGCGGGCGTAGAGGCTGTTGCCCGGGTTGGCCAGCTCGAAGCTGTGCGCCACCACCCTTTCCCCGACGCGCGAGCGGCTGTGGCGGACTTCCGGCGTCCGGAAGGAATACGTCTGGCCATCGACTTCGAAGCGGACCTGGTTGCCGCCTGAAACGGCCTCGCCGTCCGGGGCGGGCAGCGCCGGCGGCGCCATGGTGCCGGCCGCGCCGGCGCCGGCGTCTTCGCGCAGCCACCCGGAGAAGGCCAGCAGGAATCCGACGAACAACTGGACCCGTATCGACATCGATGATGACCCAAGGCCGCGCCCCGCAGGACCGATACCCAAGGGTTACGCAGCCCTGCCCCGCACCCGGCCAGCGCGCCGCCCCGCCACCAGGTAGGCCAGGGCCGCCAGCATCACCGGCAGCGCCGGCAGCAGCCACCAGGGTGACCAGCTGGAATCCGTGCGGCCGGGCTTTGGTTCGAGCCAGCGCGCGCGCAGCGCCGGGAGTTCCCCGGTGTCTTCGAGCCGGGCCAGGCCGGCATCGAGACGGGCCACCAGGTCGGGCCGGGCCGGGTTCACGCCGAACGCATAGTCGCGTTCGAGCCAGGGCGGGCTGGCGGGTTCGACCCCTTCGAGCCCCTGCGTGGCGATGGCGTAGCGCCCGATGTCGGCAGGCAACAGGGCGAAGTCGGCGTCTCCCCGAGCCACTTCAACCAACACCAGCGACTCTTCGTTGACCGGGTGCAACACGGCGTCGACGCGCTCGTTGATCAGCCACTCCCAGGCCATGCCGCCGAACTGCACGGCGACCCGCCGACCCGCCAGCTGCGCGGGCTCGTCGACCCATTCCCCGCCGCGGCCATAAAGCAGGTGGCTGCGACGCATGAAGGGCCGGCTGAACAGGAATCGTTGCTGGCGATCGGCCGAAACGAACATCGGCACCACGTCCAGCTCCCCGCGCTCGAGCCGGTCGAGCGTGCGACCCCATTCACCGAATTCGAAAACAAGCTCCAGGTCCTGGGAGTCGGCCAGGCCGCGCAGCACCGCCATGTCGAAGCCGGCGGCATCGCCGTCAACGCCCAGGTAATGATGGGGCGGATAGTGGGGGTCGCCGCCGACGCGGACCGGCGCGGCGGCCTGGCCCTGCACGAAAGCCGCGGCCGCGAACAAGGCAATGGCCAGCAGCACCCGGACGAGTAGCTTCATCGGCATCTCGTCGGGTTTTGCCCGGACAAGCACGGTTCATCGAACGCGGGCCGTGCCGGCTCGGGCCGCAGGACCTGGAAAGGCGGAAAACCCGCCGTTGGCGTGCCTCTCATCAACCTGGGATCCATGCCGTGGAAGCCTGATCATAGGTCACGCGACCCGGCCTGCCACCCGGTCGCGTTCCGCCTGCTTTGGTCTAGACTGACCGCAATCGCTTCCACCGTAGCCAAGGAGGTTGCAATGGCCAGTACCGCCCGCAAGTCCCCCGCCCGCAAGCCGGCGGCGAAAAAAGCCCCGGCGAAGAAGAAACCCGCCAAGAAGGTTGCCGCGAAGAAGGTCACTACGAAGAAGGCTGCGGCCAAAAAGCCAGCCGCGAAAAAGAAAGCGGCCGGAAAGCCGGCAGCCCGCAAGACGGCAGCGAAGAAGTCCGTAGCGAAGAAGTCCGTAGCGAAGAAGTCCGTAGCGAAGAAGCCTGCGGCGAAGAAGTCCGCGGCGAAAAAGTCTGCTCCGAAGAAGTCCGCGGCGAAAAAAGCCGCCCCCAGGAAGGCCGCTTCGAAAAAATCCGTCGCGAAGAAGGCTCCTGCGAAGAAGCCGGCGGCGAAGAAGTCCGTCGCGAAAAAATCCGCTGCCCGCAAGCCGGCGGCGAAAAAATCCGTCGCCAGGAAAGCCAGCGCGAAAAAAACACCGGCGGTGAAATCCCCGGCGCGCAAGGCCACCGCCAAACCAGCCAGCGGCAAGTCCCCGGCGCGCGGCAGCCGCAAGCCCGTTGCTGCAAAGGTCCCGACGCCCAAGGCCGCCGCGCCCCGCCCGATGGCGGCCGCCGCCGTGCAGGCACCGGCGCTGCCCGTTGCCGCGGCCGCCAGCAACGAAACCGGCAAGGGCCCGCAGCAGGCACGGTCCCAGAAGGCGCACATCCCGCTGCAGCGTGAACTCCCGGGCCCGCACGGCTCGAAGTTCAAGCCCAACAACGGGCACCGTTACATGCACCGCAAGATCCCGCGCTGATCCGGGCCGCCGGGCGGCGGTTGCCGCCCGGCGCGCCAGGCCATGGCCAGTTGTGGTGTGATGCGCACATGGCTTTCCGCCCTCGATACCTTCCCCGCCTCACCTATCCCTTTCGCGTCCTGGGCATGAGCCTGGCGGCGCTGCCGATCGGCGTGGTGCTCCATGACCTCCAGGCCGGGTGGTTACCCTGGGCGTGGCTGGCGCTTACCTGCGGGCTGTGGCCGCACCTGGCCTACCTGTGGGCGCGCCGCAGCGCCGACCCGTATGCGGCCGAATCGCGCAACTTCCTGATCGACTCGATCTTCGCCGGCAGCTGGGTGCCGATGATGCATTTCAACCTGCTGCCGTCGGCCGTGCTGGTGACGGTGGTCACCGCCGACAAGGTCAACTCCGGCATCCCCGGCCTGTGGCTGCGGGCCCTGCCGGCGATGTTCCTGGCGATGCTGGCGGTGGGCCTGGTCACCGGCTTCGAAGTGGACCTCCCCAGCCGGACGGCCGTCGTGCTTGCCTGCCTGCCGATCATGGCGATCCACACCTTGGCGGTCAGCACCAACATCTACCGGCTGATGCGCCGGGTGCAGGAGCAGAACGTCCAGCTCGAGGAAATGAACCGACGCGACGGGCTCACCGGCGTCGACAGCCGCAGCCACTGGGAAGACCAGGCCCGCCGCCTGCTGCAGCGACACCAGGATGAAGGCGTGCCTGCCAGCCTGCTGCTGTTGGACATCGACCACTTCAAGTCCATCAACGACCGCCATGGCCACAGCGTCGGCGACGACGTGCTGCGGGCATTGGCCCTGCAGTTGCGTGAATCGCTGCCCGACGACGGCATCCGCGGGCGCCTGGGCGGCGACGAATTCGTGGTGGCCCTGTCCGTGCCCGGCGACCGCGCCCTTGCCCATGCGGAACGGCTCCGCGCCGCCGTCCAGTCGATCCAGTTCCCGGACCAGCCCGGCCTGTGCATTTCAATCAGCGTTGGCCTGGCGTCGCCACCCGCCGGCGGCGATCTGCGTGCCTGGCTTGAAGCCGCGGATGCGGCGCTGTATCGGGCCAAACACGGCGGCCGCAACCGGACCGAACAAATGCAGCCAGGCGAGGCCAGCGCCCGGGCCTGAGGAAAGCGCGGCGCCCGTGCCGCCCGATTGCACTACGATGGGCCCCTTCCCGCTGCCTCCGGAGCCCGCCATGACCCGCCGCCTGCCCCTGCTCGTCGCTGCGACCGCCCTGGCCCTGGGACTGGCCGCCTGCCAGCCCGCCGCCGAAGCCCCGAAACCGGACGCCGGCGATACGCCCGCCGGGACCGCCGATTCCGAGCCCGACATCGCCGCCAAGGTCGCCGCCTACGCCGAAGTCCCGCTGACCGCCGACCTGTCCGGGCTCGGGGAAGGCGACCGCGAGGCGATCCGCCTCTTGCTGCAGGCAGGGGAAATCATGGACAGCCTGTTCTGGGAGCAGGTCTACGGTGACAAGGACGTGCTGCTTGCGGGCATCGACGACAAGGCCACGCGCCGCTTCGTCGAGATCAATTACGGCCCCTGGGACCGCCTCGACGGCGACGCCCCCTTCATCGACGGCGTCGGTCCGCGCCCGCCCGGTGCACGCTTCTACCCGCAGGACATGGACAAGGCGGAATTCGCCGCCGCCGACCTGCCCGGCAAGGACGGCCTGTACACCCTGGTGCGCCGG
>CAZXTV010000076.1:0-1708 GCA_964643705.1 uncultured Arenimonas sp.
TCTACGGCCACATGAACATCTTCCACCGCCTGGTCGACAACCATCCCGAGCAGGGGCCGGTGTTCTCCGTGGCCAACCTGGTCAAGCCCGGCTCGTTCGAAATGGCCGGCATCCAGGACCTGCGCACGCCGGGCATCAGCTTCTTCATGGCGCTGCCCGGGCCGCTGCCGGCGCTCGACGCCTGGGACGCGATGCTGCCCACCGCGCAGCGCATGGCGGAGTTGCTCGACGGCGTACTGCTCGACGAAGAGCGCAATGCGCTCGGCCGCCAGCGCATCGCCCATATCCGCGAAGACCTGCGCAATTACGACCGCAAGCAGACCAAGTGGGACCTGCGCACCACCCGATAACAGGCGCTAACCGGGTTAGACGCATTGCGTGGGCGCGCTGTCTTGGTGAGCAATTCTTGCGTTGTGGCTGGGGGAAACCGTGATCTATATAGACAGGGCAGCGACCCTGCTGCCTGATCACGGAGATTCTCCTGATGCATTTCAAGAGCATGCTTCGCACCGCCTGCCTTTCCGCCGCCGTACTGCTCGGCGCGTCCGCGATGGCGCCGGCGGGTGAAGGCCTGATCGGCACCGCCCAGGCGAACACCGTCTGCACGCTGCTCTACACCTATGTCGACGCCAACGGCGTGGAGTGGGGCGTCTACCGCTGCGGCCCCGGCCCGGGCAACACCATCCACCGGTCCTGCGAGCGTGGCTGCCCGTGGACGGTCTGGGACTACCGCGACGAGCAGTAAGCCCGGCCCAGTCCTGGCAAGAAAACCCCGGGGCTTCCCGGGGTTTTCTTTTTCTGGCGAAATGGCGGCATGCACAACACCCCGCCATCCCCCGCATCGCGTGCCGCCACCCTGCGCCGTGCGCTGGAGGACGCCAACCACCGATACCACGTGCTCGACGACCCGGCGATCCCGGACGCCGACTACGACGCGATGCTGCGCGAACTGCAGGCGCTGGAAGCCGCGCACCCGGAACTGCGTACCCCGGACTCGCCGGCCCACCGGGTCGGCGCCGGCGTGCTGCCGGGTTTCGAGACCGTGGTGCACGAGGTGCCCATGCTGTCGCTCAACAACGCCTTCAGCGAAGAGGAAGTGCGTGAGTTCGTGGCGCGCATCAGCAAGGAGCTTGGCGAAGCCGAGCCGGCGTTTTCGGTCGAACCCAAGCTCGATGGCCTGGCGATCAGCCTGCGCTACGAAGACGGCCATTTCGTCCGCGGCGCGACCCGGGGCGACGGCGCCACCGGCGAGGACGTCACCCAGAACCTGCGCACGATCCGGGCCATTCCGCTGAAGCTTCGCGGCGCCCGACCGCCCGCGGTGCTGGAGGTGCGCGGCGAGGTTTACATGCCCCGCGCCGGCTTCGAGGCCTACAACGCCCGCATGCGCGAGAGCGGCGGCAAGGTGCTGGCCAACCCGCGAAATGGCGCGGCCGGATCCCTGCGCCAGCTCGACCCCCGGCTCGCGGCGGCGCGGCCACTGGCCTTCTACGCCTATGGCCTGGGCGCCACCGGCGACTGGCCCCTGCCGCCCCGCCATTCCGGGGTGCTGCAGGCGCTGAAGGCCTTCGGTTTCCCGGTGTCGCCGGAGGTGTCGGTCGCCACGGGTGCCGATGGTTTGCTGGCCTATTACCAGGGCATCGGCGCGCTGCGCGAACAGCTGCCCTACGACATCGACGGCGTGGTCTCCACACTCGACCGGCAGGAC
>CAZXTV010000076.1:1718-8089 GCA_964643705.1 uncultured Arenimonas sp.
TGGGCTTCGTTTCCCGGGCGCCGCGCTGGGCGATCGCGCACAAGTTCCCGGCGCAGGAGCAAACCACGACCGTCGAGGCGATCGAAGTACAGGTCGGGCGCACCGGCGCGCTGACCCCGGTGGCGCGGCTGGCGCCGGTGCAGGTGGCCGGCGTGGTCGTCACCAATGCCACGCTGCACAACGCCGACCAGATCGCCCGTCTCGACGTGCGCGAAGGCGATACGGTGATCGTGCGCCGCGCCGGCGACGTCATCCCGGAAGTGGTGCGCGTGGTCGCCGACCGCCGCCCGGTGGACGGGCAGGGCAGGCCGCTGCACGCGCCCTGGGCCTTCCCCTCGGTGTGCCCTGCCTGCGGTTCGCACATCCAGGCCGTGCGCAAGGTGCTGCGGCAGACCAAGGCCGGCGTCGAATATGCCGAAGGCGCCACGCTCATCTGCACCGGCGGCCTGGTCTGCCCCGCGCAGCGCAAGCAGGCCCTGGTGCATTTCGCCTCCCGCAAGGCCATGGACATCGACGGCCTGGGCGAACGTTTCATCGAAGCGCTGGTGGACTTCGACTACGTGCGCACCGTCGCCGACCTGTACACCCTGGCGCTGGACGACTTCCTGGAAATGAAGCGCCGCGCCGACGAACGCGACGGCACCGTCCCCGAAACCGCCAGGGCCGGCAAGGTGGCCACGCGCTGGGCACAGAACCTGGTGGCGGCGATCGCCGCCAGCAAGTCCACGACGCTCGAACGCCTGCTGTTCGCCCTGGGCATCCGCGACGTGGGCGAGTCCACCGCGCGCACGCTCGCGCGCTGGTTCGGCGCGCTGGATCCGATCATGTCGGCCAGCCTGCAAAGCCTGGTCGAAATCCCGGATGTCGGGCCGGTGGTGGCCGAACGCATCGCCGGTTTCTTCGCCGAGCCGCACAACCGCGAGGTGATCGCTGCCCTGCGTGCCGCCGGGGTCCGCTGGCCCGAGGCCGAGCCCCAGCGCGCCGCCGAAGGCCCGCTGGCCGGGCAGACGGTGGTGTTGACCGGCGCGATGGCCACGATGAGCCGCGACGAAGCCGGCAACCGGCTGCAGGCCCTGGGCGCCAAGGTGGCGTCGAGCGTTTCAAAGAAGACCAGCTTCCTTGTCGCGGGTGAAGCCGCCGGGTCCAAGCTCGAAAAAGCCACGGCCCTGGGCGTGGAGGTGTGGGACGAAGCGCGCCTGCTGGCGTTCCTGAACGAGCACGAAGCGTGATGACCGGCATCACGCCCCTGTCCGCGGCCGCGGCGTAAAGTGGCGGCCATGAAAAACAGCAAGCCCACCGCCCACGCCCGGGCCCTGCGCCTGCGGGCCGACCTGTATGCGCTGATCCGGCGGTTTTTCGCCGAGCGCCAGGTGCTCGAGGTCGAGACCCCGATGCTGTCCATGGCCGGCAACACCGACCCGAACATCGAAAGTTTCCAGCTGCAATTCACCGGACCGCGTTCGGCCGGTGCCGGTACGCGCTGGCTGCGGACGTCGCCGGAATTCCCGCTCAAGCGCCTGCTGGCCGCCGGCATCGGCGATTGTTACGAGCTCGGGCGCGTATTCCGCAACGGCGAAGCCGGCGTCCGCCACAACCCCGAGTTCACCATGCTCGAGTGGTACCGGGTGGGTTGGGACCACCACCAGCTGATGGACGAAACCGCCGAACTGCTCAAGGCCGCGCTGGCCCTGGCCGGGCGCCGGGCGACGGTGCGCGACACCAGTTTCCGCCAGCTGTACCTGGACAAGTTCGGCTTCGACCCGATGACGGCGCCCGAGGAGGACCTGCGCTCACCGCTGTCGGTCTACGACATCGACCCGGCCGGCCTGGTCCGCGACGACTGGCTGGACCTGCTGATGACGCACCTCATCCAGCCCTCGATCCCGGCCAGCCGCATCCTGCTGGTGTACGACTATCCGGTCAGCCAGTGCGCCCTGGCCCGCATCCGCCCCGGCGATCCCGCCGTGGCCGAACGTTTCGAGGCCTACGTGGGGCCGCTCGAGATGGCCAATGGCTACCACGAGCTCACCGACCCCGCCGAGCAGCGTGCCCGCTTCGAACTCGACCTCGCACGGCGGCGCGCCCGCAATGCCATGGAGCCGGCGATGGACGAACGCCTGCTCGCCGCGCTGCCGAAACTGCCGGCCTGCGCCGGCGTCGCCCTGGGCGTCGACCGGCTGCTGATGGCCCTGCTGGGAACCGAAAAGATCGCGGACGTGCTGGCTTTCCCGTTCGAGCGCGCATGAATGTTTTCTGAGCGCCGGTCCCCGCACGGGCCCTGATTGACCGGGGATTCAGACCCGTTTGCCTAGATTGGGGACCGTCGGCGCCCGGTCCGGCGTGACGGAGGAAACCCCATGACCCGACTTCTCGTATCCCTCGTGCTGGCGGCCGTGGCGCTGCCGGGTCTTGCCCAGGCGCGCGACCGCTACAACGACTATCGCGACGACGGCTATCGCAGCGGCCCACAGGTACTGCGCTGTGAATCGATCAACGAGCGCGACCGGTACTGCCCGGTGGACACCCGCGGCGGCGTACGCATCGTGCGGCAGGAGTCCCGCGCCGATTGCGTGCTTGGCCGCACCTGGGGGTATGACCGCGGCGGCGTGTGGGTGGCCCGCGGCTGCCGTGGCCACTTCGAGGTCGGTGGCCGCGCCTATGCGCAGCGCCCCTACGACGATCGCCACGACCCCCGGTATCGCCGCGGCCGCGGCGACAGCCGCGGCTATGCCTACGGCCAGCCGCAGGCGCGCCTGCTGCGCTGCGAATCGCACGACAACCGCGCGAACTTCTGCCGCGTGCCCGGTGGCCTGCGCCAGGCCAACATCGAACGTCGCCTCAGCAACGCCCGCTGCGACTACGGCCGCTCCTGGGGTTTCCGCCGCGACGGGGTCTGGGTGGACCGCGGCTGCCGCGCCGACTTCGTGGTCTTCTGAGTTCTTGCCGAGGTTTTCGCTGGCGCCCGCTTCACGGCGGGCGCCTTCTTGCTGGCCGTCTTGCCGGTCCCCGCGCCGACCGCCATGCGCGGCAGGGCCAGGCCGGTCAGCTGGCGGCCCAGCGTGGTGGCCAGCTTCAGCGGCGGCATCGCCAGCGACAGCGCCTCCGCGCTCCAGGACTTGAGCGTGGACGGCGCCATGTTCAGGGCGCTGGCCAGGGGTTTGGGCAGCCAGTCGGCACCGGCCTTGCGCAGGCGGCAGACGCTGTCGGCGTAACGCCCGGCCGCCCAGGTTTCCGCGACCGCATGCACGGTGGCGGTGACCAGCGGTTCGAGCGGGGTGTAGCGCATCAGCGGGGCACTGAGCGCGTCCGGCAACCAGCCGCGCAGCAGCCCCTGCAGGCTTTCGCGCGTGGCCAGCGGGCTCAGCACGGCCTGGGTCTGGGCCACGGCCAGCACGCCTTCAATTTCCCAGGCCGCGGGCTTGAGCCGGTATCGGCGGTAGATTTCCTCGACCACCGCGCGCTGGGTTGCCTGCGCCGACTCCCGGCTGCCGACGAATCGCAGTCCCGAGGGCAGCAGCGGCCGCAGCAGCGGCAGGCGGTCGAGCACCACCTGCATCGCGGCCCCGGCGCCCGCACGTACGCAGGCGCCGTGCAGCAGGGTTTCGATGCCCGTGTCGGGGAGCGTGTTGCCGGCGGTCCGGCGGCTGGGACGGGTTGCCATGGCCGCAGGATAACGCGACGGCCGGCGCGCGTGCCTTGGTAAACTGGGCCTCGACCACCGTTACGGCAGCCGCCATGGATTTCGACCGCTACGACCGCATCCGCCCGATCCGCTGGATGGGGGACCACCTGGCGCTGCTCGACCAGCGCAAACTGCCGTTCGTGGTCGAAGACGTGGCCTGCGCCGACAGCGACGCGGTGGCGGCCGCCATCCGCGACCTGGTGGTTCGCGGGGCGCCGGCGATCGGTATTTCCGCGGCCTGGGGCGCAGTGCTGGCCGGCCGCGCCATCGAAGCCCGGGACGGCGCCGAAGCGCTGGCGAAGCTGGCTCCGGCGCTGGACCGGCTGCAGGCGGCCCGGCCCACCGCGGTGAACCTGATGTGGGCGCTGGCCCGCGTGCGCCGGGCCCTGCGCGTGGCCGGCGACAACTGGCGCGAGGTGCTCGACTGCGAAGCCCGCGCCATCGAAACCGAGGACCTGGCCGCGAACCGCCACATGGGCGCCCTGGGCGCGGCGCTGATCGAACCGGGCAGCGGCGTGCTGACCCACTGCAATACCGGCTCCCTGGCCACGGCGGGCTTCGGCACGGCGCTGGGCGTCATCCGCGCCGGCGTGGCCGAAGGCCGCATCTCCCGGGTATTCGCCAGCGAAACCCGGCCCTGGCTGCAGGGCGCGCGCCTCACCGTCTGGGAGCTGCTGCAGGACGGCATTCCCGCCACCCTGGTGGGCGATGGCGCCGTGGCCCACCTGATCAAGGGTGGTCAGGTGCAGTGGGTGATCGTCGGCGCCGACCGCATCTGCGCCAATGGCGACGTCGCCAACAAGATCGGCACCTACTCGCACGCCATCGTCGCCCGCCACCACGGCGCCCGCCTGATGGTGGTGGCACCGTCGTCCACCGTGGACATGGAAACGGCCTCGGGCGAGGACATCGAAATCGAGATGCGCGACCCCGCCGAACTGCTGTCCGTGGGCGGCGTGCGCATGGTCGCCGAGGGGGTGCAGGCCTGGAACCCGGTGTTCGACGTCACCCCCGCCGGACTGGTGGACGCCATCGTCACCGAGCGCGGCGTGGTGCACCAGCCGGACGGCAATCGCATGGCGGCCATGTTCGGGGCTCAATCGGCCGCCTAAGTGCTTGTTTTTGGCCACCTAAACCGCCCCGCCAGTGGGCGGTTTCTGGTATGATTCCGGGCTACTGAAACGCCTGCCCACAGGCTCTGGAACGGAATCACGAATGGCAGACCTCGCGAAGGAAATCATCCCGGTCAACCTCGAAGACGAGATGCGCAGGAGTTACCTCGATTACGCCATGAGCGTGATCGTCGGCCGCGCCCTCCCGGATGTCCGCGACGGCCTCAAGCCGGTGCACCGCCGCGTCCTGTTCGCGATGCACGAACTCGGCGCGCACAGCAACAAGCCCTATTTCAAGTCGGCGCGAATCGTCGGCGACGTCATCGGTAAATACCACCCGCACGGCGACCAGTCGGTGTACGACACCCTGGTGCGCATGGCGCAGCCGTTCTCGCTGCGTTACCTGCTGGTGGACGGCCAGGGTAACTTCGGTTCCGTCGACGGCGACTCCGCCGCCGCCATGCGTTACACCGAAGCGCGCATGTCCCGGCTCACCCACGAGCTGATGGCCGACATCGACAAGGACACCGTCGATTTCCAGCCCAACTACGATGAAAAGGAACAGGAGCCGACGGTCATGCCGGCGCGCTTCCCGAACCTGCTGGTCAACGGCTCGGCCGGCATCGCGGTCGGCATGGCCACCAACATCCCGCCGCACAACCTGGGCGAAGTGATCGATGCGGTCATCGC
Source organism: uncultured Arenimonas sp. (assembly GCA_964643705.1). GTDB lineage: Bacteria > Pseudomonadota > Gammaproteobacteria > Xanthomonadales > Xanthomonadaceae > Arenimonas. The sequence continues at coordinate 7,203 of CAZXTV010000076.1, forward strand.
CCTCATCGAGGACCCGGAAGCCAGCATCTCCGACCTGATGCAGTACGTGCCGGGCCCGGACTTCCCGACCGCCGGCATCATCAACGGATCCGCCGGCATCCACGCCGCCTACCACACCGGCCGTGGCCGCGTTCGCATCCGCTCGAAGGCCGAGATCGAAGTCAACGAAGACAACGGCCGCGAAGCCATCGTCGTCACCGAGATTCCCTACCAGGTCAACAAGGCCCGCCTGATCGAAAAGATCGCCGAGCTGGTGAAGGAAAAGAAGATCGAAGGCATCTCGGAGCTGCGCGACGAGTCCGACAAGGACGGCATGCGCATCTACATCGAGGTCAAGCGCGGCGAGTCGGCCGAGGTCGTGCTCAACAACCTGTACCTGCAGACGCCGATGGAATCGGTGTTCGGCATCAACATGGTGGCGCTGGTCGATGGCCGGCCGCAGATCCTCAACCTCAAGCAGATGCTCGAGGCCTTCGTGCGCCACCGCCGCGAAGTGGTCACCCGCCGCACCATCTTCGAACTGCGCAAGGCCCGCGCCCGCGCCCACATCCTCGAGGGCCTGACGGTCGCGCTGGCCAACATCGACGAGATGATCGAACTGATCAAGACCTCGGAGAACCCGGCCGTCGCCAGGGAACGCATGCTGGCGCGCACCTGGCCGCCTGGCCTGGTGGGCGCGCTGCTGGCCGCCGCCGGCGCCGACGCATCGCGCCCCGAAGACCTGCCCGACGGCGTCGGCATGCAGGCCTCGGGTTACCAGCTCACCGAAACCCAGGCCCAGCAGATCCTCGAGATGCGCCTGCACCGCCTGACCGGGCTGGAGCAGGAAAAGCTCACCGAAGAGTACAAGCAGCTGCTCGAGGCCATCCGCGCGCTGATCGAGATCC
>CAZXTV010000077.1:0-7998 GCA_964643705.1 uncultured Arenimonas sp.
TGGTCGGCCTGCGCGAGGTGCCCTTTGCCCAGGACATGGGCAACACCGACGTGCTCTATGCCATCACCGGCAACAGCCTGCCCGACGGCTTCGACCTGCATGCCCTGCGTGACTCGCTGGCCGCGGACCTGGTCGCCCTGCTGCGGCCCTACCGCGAAGGCCACGGTTCCTGCGGCGTGGCCTGGCTCAATGGCGGCGGGCTCAATGCGCTCAACATCTCGGCCAGCTACGGATTTTCGGTGAACAACGTGGAGCCCTGCGGCGCCTACGTGCTGGCCCACGAACTGGGCCACAACGTGGGTTCGCACCACGACGCGGAAACGGCGGGCCAGGGCGACTTCGGTGCCTACCGCTATTCCTACGGCTACCGCCAGGACGGCCCGCCGGCCTTCGCGACGGTGATGGCCTACGACCAGCCGGGGCAGGCCTGGATCGGCCAGTTCTCGCGGCCCGGCGATTCCGACTGCCTGGGCGCGGCCTGCGGCATCGCCGATGAAGCAGACAACGTGCGCAGCCTGGACCAGATGGCGCCGCGCATCGCGCGTTTCCGCGACCCGCCCGGCACCGTGTCCGTGCTGGACACGGTGGTGCTGGAAGACAACGTCGACACGTCGGTGACCTTCACCGTCCGCCTGGCATCGCCGGCGCCGGCGGGCGGCGTGCGCTTCGACCTGGCCACCTTCGACGGCACCGCGCTGGCGGGAACCGACTACGAGGCCCGCAGCCAGGCCGGCGTTTTGATTCCTGCCGGTGCCCGCGAGCACTACTTCACCCTGCGTATCTACGGCGACCGCATCCAGGAAGACAACGAAACCTTCGGACTGCGCATTTCCAACGTGGTCGGCGCGACCGTGTTCGACGCCGAGGGCACGGCCCTGGTCGTTGACGACGATCCGCGTTCGACCGTGTCGGGCCGGCTCGTCATCGCGCCGGGTTACCCGGTGCCGGTTTCGCCGGTCGAAGTGCGGTTTGACGTCTACGACGGTGAAACCAACCGCAGCCATTCGGTCAATGCCATGCCGCCGGGTTTTGCATTTGCCTCCGAGGTCCCGGCCGCCAGCCGGGTCACGCTGTCGGTGCCGAACCCGCCGGAGCCCCTGGCGCCGGCCAGCGTGGACCTTGGCGTGGTGCAGGGCGACGTGGTGCAGGACATCACCCTGCGGGGCCGGCCGAAGATCACCGGTCGCATCGTCTTCCCGGCGGGCCAGGCGCCCCCGGACGAAGCGATCACCGTGCTCGCCTGGGGCATCGACGGCGACCCCAGCCGGGGCAGGATCGTGCCGGTGTTCCCGCCGGACTTCGATTTCCAGTTCGAGGCCGCCCCCGGCGCCGATGTCGAGCTGCAGGCCGAGGGGCTGCCTTCGCCCTACCGCCCGCGCATTTCGCTGTGGCTGGAAAACGTGATCGAAAACGTATCGGCCGAGCTCGTCGCCGACGTCGGCGTTTCCCTGCGCGGGCAGGTGCGTTTCGCGCCCGGCGTGACGCCGCCCAACGGGCCGGTGGAGGTGCGGGTCGTCGACGGGGCCGGCAATTCGCTGGTGGATGCGCAATCGGCCTATCCGCCGGAGTTCGGCTACGACTTCGCGCTGGTCCGGGGCCAGGCAGACGTGCATCTGCTTGCGGGGGGCAATCCGCCGCTGGCTTTCCGGGCCAGGCAGTCGGTCGGCGAGATCGGCGAGGGCAAGGTGCAGGACATCCAGATCGGCCTTGCCCCGGAACTGCGCATCGCTTCGGTGCGCGTGAACGAGGGCAACATCGGCACGACCCCGGCGATGATCGAGCTTCGCCTGTCCCGGCCGATGACCGGGTCGGAGGGCCTGGTGCAGATCCGCACCGTGGACGGCAGCGCGGTGGCCGGCCGGGATTATTCGGCGATCGACCAGGACGTCTGGTTCGTCGAGGGCCAGCAGACGCGCACGATCTCCATTTCCGTCATCGCCAACACCGTCGCCGACGGTGACCGCATCTTCTCGGTGGACGTGGTGGGAGCCATGGGCCTGACGCCGGTGGACGCCCAGGCGATCGTGGCGATCCTGGACGACGACGCCATCTCGACGCCCGCCTTCTGGCTGGGCGACACGCGCGTGGTCGAAGGGGACAGCGGGCAGGTGCAGGCGCACTTCCCGATGTTCCTCTCGCGGCCCGCGCCCGCCGGCGGCGTGCGCCTGGACCTGGGCACGGTGGACGGCGCGGCCTTGGCGGGCAGCGACTACGTGGCGCGACCGGCCCCGGGCTGGGTGATCCCCGCGGGTTCGCGCGAGTCGACGTTCAGCGTGCAGGTGATCGGCGACACGGCCTACGAGCAGCCTGACGAAGCCTTCCACGTGCGCGCCAGCAACGTCGTTGGCGCCAGCGTGGTGCGGGCGGAAGCGACGGCCACCGTGGCCGACGACGACTGGCCGCTGCCGCCGCGGGTTGTCGCGGACCACTACCTCACCCATCGCGACACGGCGCTGTCGGTCGGCGCCCAGGCAGGCGTGCTGGCCAATGACCAACACCCGCGCCATGCCGAACTCAAGGCCCGGCTCAACCTCAATGTCGTCCCGGGCCATGGCGAGCTTTCGCTGGCTCAGGACGGCAGCCTGGGCTTCCAGCCCGAGGCGGGCTTCACCGGCACCGATCGTTTCGCCTATGCCGCCTGCCACTTCTACATCTGCCGCTACGGGGAGGTGTTCCTCAGCGTCGCCGACGAGCTGCTGGCCAGCGACCGCTACCTGTGGATGCTGCCGCCTGCGCGCAACCAGGCCCAGCAGGGTTTCGTGCGCCTGACCAACAACGAGGCGCGGCCAGGACCGGTGCAGGTCTGGGGCATCGATGCCAGCGGCCGTCGTTCCGCCGGCACGATCACGCTGACCCTGGCGGCGAACCAGTCGCGCCAGTTCAATTCGCAGGATGCCGAGTGGGGCAATTCCGACAAGGGCCTGGTCGGTGCGCTGGGCAGCGGCGACGGCAACTGGACGCTGGTGGTGCGCAGCGACCTGGACCTGGAGGCGCTGGCTTACATCCGCACGCCCGATGGGTTCCTGACCGCCATGCACGACCGCGTGGCGGGCGACGGCGTCGACTGGGTGGTGCCGGTGTTCAACCCGGCCGAAAACGTCGACCAGGTCAGCTGGCTGCGGCTGGTGAACACCAGCCTGGATCCGGTCGACGTGCAGATCCGCGGCGTCGACGACGCGGGCCAGGCGGGCGACGGCAGCGTCGTGCTGACCCTGCCGGCGCGCGCCGCGCGCGAGCTCAGCGCGGTGGACCTGGAGTCGGGCGCGCCCGGCAAGGGCCTGGCCGGGAGCCTGGGCGACGGCGAAGGCAAGTGGCGCCTGGCGATCTCGGCGACCGGTCGCATCAGCGTGCAAAGCCTGCTGGCCGATCCGCGGGGTTACCTCACCAACCTGTCCACGCTTGCCGACGGCGCCGCGCCGCGCACGCTGTGGCGGGTTACGCCGGCGGCGAACCTGCAGCAGCAGGGTTTCATCCGCATCACCAACCTGGAAAACCGCAGCGGCACCGTCACCTTGCGTGGCATCGATGACGCCGGGACCCCGTCGGCGGGCACGGTTGGCTTCACGCTGGCGCCGTTTGCTTCGCAGCAGCTCAACTCGCAGGACCTGGAGGCCGGCAACCCCGCCAAGGGCGCGACCGGTGCGCTCGGTGCCGGCCAGGGCCAGTGGCGCCTGCAGGTGGACAGCGGGCTGCAGCTGGAAATGATGGGCCTGGTGCGCACGCCCGACGGCTTCCTGACCACCCTGCACGAACAGGTTCCCGGGCCGTCGCTGCACTGGCGGGTGCCCATGTTCAACCCGGGCGTCAACGTCAACCAGGTCAGCGTGCTGCGGGTCGTCAATGCCAATGCCCAGGCGGCCGTGGTGACCGTGCATGCGGTCGACGACGCCGGTGCACCCGCGCCGGGAGGTTCGCTGACGCTGACCGTGCCCGCGAACTCCGCCGTCGAACTCGATGCCGCCGAACTCGAAGGTGGCGCCGCCGGCAAGGGGCTGGTGGGCGCGCTGGGGTCCGGCGCAGGCAAGTGGCGGCTGGAACTGGACGCGGTGCTGCCGCTGTCGGTGATGAGCCTGCTGCGTGACCCGCAGGGTTACCTGACCAACCTCTCGAGCGGCACCGAAGAAACGGCGACGCAGCTCGACCCCTGACACGGGGGTCGGGCGCCGCGGCCGGCCTTCAGGTCATCAGGCCGCGACGCACCGCGTAGCGGATGACGTCGGCGGTGTTGCGTGCCTCGAGCTTGGACAGCACGCGGGCCCGGTGGTTTTCCGCGGTCTTGGTGCTGATGTCGAGGCGGCGGGCGATTTCCTTGGTGCTCATGCCCTCGATGACCAGGTGGAAAACCTCGCGCTCGCGCGGGGTGAGGCTGCCGTAGGGGTCGTCCATGGCCTGCTTCGGCCGGTGCAGTTGTTCGGCCAGGATTCGCGAAGCCTCGGGGCTGAAATGGCCGCGGCCTTCGCCGACGTTGCGCACCGCCGCCACCAGTTCCGCGGTGGCGCTGTCCTTGAGCATGAAGCCGGTGGCGCCGGCGCGCACGGCATGCAGCAGGTATTCCTGGTCCTCGTGCATGGTCAGCACCAGCAAGCGCGTGCGCGGGCATTCGACCTGCAGCCGGCGCACCACTTCCAGACCGCCAAGGTGGGGCATGGAGATGTCGATGATGGCGACGTCGGGGTCGTGTTCGGCCGCGAGGGCCAGTGCCTGCAGGCCGTTCGAGGCCTGCGCGACCACCTGGCAGGCGCCGGCGGTTTCAAGCACGGAAACAAGGCTTTCCCGGACCAGGGTGTGGTCGTCGGCGATCAGGACCCGCAAGCTGCGGCCCGGGAGCGTGCTCATGGCCGCAGTATGCCAGTCTCCCCGGGCATCGGGACCACCGCTTCCAAACGGGTGCCGTCGTCGCCCGACTCAAGCACCAGGCGGCCGCCGTAAAGCGCCACGCGGTCCTTCATTCCGCCCAGCCCGGTGCTGTCGCCGCGCCGGGATTTTTCCAGCGCCGCGGCGACGTCGAAGCCGGGGCCGTCGTCCCAGACCGTGAGCCGCAGCATGCCCGCGCGCACGCGCACCGAAACGATGGCCTGGCTCGCACCGGCGTGGCGAAGCACGTTGGCCAGGGCTTCCTGGGCCAGGCGGAAGACAAGCGTCTGCAGGTCGGGTTCGAGCGGCGGCAGTTCCTGGGCGCGGATCGCGATGGCGAGATTGCCGGGCTGCCCGAGCGTGCGCGCCAACCAGTCGAGCGCGGCTTCCAGGCCCAGGTCGTCGAGCACCTGCGGGCGCAGCAGGCGCGACAGTTCGCGCGTGTCGGCCAGGCCCTGTATGCACAGCGCCAGGCTGGCGTCGATGTCGGGCTGCAGGTCGGGGCGGGTATCGCCCAACTTGCTGGCCAGCAGCGACAGGCGGTGTTTGATGGCGGTGAGGTTCTGGCCAAGCCCGTCGTGCAGTTCGCGGGCCAGGCGTCGGCGTTCTTCTTCCTCGACCCGGAACACCGCCCGGCCCAGGCGCTGGAACTCGCGCTCGTTGCCTTCCAGGCGTTCGACAAGGGCCCGGTAGTCGCCGCGCAGGGTCTCCAGCGTGGCAGCCAGGTCCTCAGTCTTGCCGGGCATCGGCGGGCTCCTTCAGGGGGGGCAGGGTGGTGGCCTGGGCCTGCAGGCTTGCGAGGGTGCGTGCAGCCAGTTCGCCGGCGCGCGCCGAGGCCCCGGCGTCGCCGGACTGGGCCAGTGCACGTGCGCCAAGGGCGTGCAGGCGATGCGCCCGCAGGTAGTCGTCGCGCCGGTGCAACAGGTCCAGGGCCGATCGGTAGGCCTGGGCGGCGCCGTCGGCGTCGTTGCGCGCCAGGCGGTTCTGGGCGAGGCGCTCGAGCCAGAGCAGGCGCAGCGAAAGATTGCCCAGCGCGATGACGTCGGCGTCCAGCGCCGCTTCGCCTTCGGCGCCGACCAGGGCCAGCACGTCGGCTTCCTGCACCAGCGCCGTGACGCCGGCTTCCCCGGCCAGGGTCCTGGCGCGCACCAGGGCGGATTGCGCGGCGCGGTCATTGCCCGCGTCGCGCTGCAGCCGGGCATCGACCAGGGCGGCGATGGCGCGCTGTTCCAGCGAACTTTCCAGCAGCGCCGGCCGGATGCGTTCGAGCAGGGCCTGCACCTGGTCGCTGCGGCCAGCGGCCGCCAGCAGGCGGGCCTGCAGCAGGTCGGCGTCCACCAGGCCGCGCTGGTCGCCACGTTCGGAAAACAGCCGTCGCGCCTCGTCCAGGTGCGTGGACGCGGCGCCCAGCTGGCCCTGCAGCAGGGCCAGTTCGGCGAGGTTGCGCAGGCTTACCGCGGCCTCTTCGAGCATGTGCCGGGAGCGCGCTTCGGCGAGCGAACCGGCGAGCCGGCGTTCGGCTTCCGGCCAGTCGCCGCGCGCCAGGTCGAGCAAGCCCAGGTTCTGGTCGGCGCGCACGATGCCGTTGTGGTCGTCGAGCGTGACGAAGGCTTCGCGGGCCTGCTGCCAGAACACGCGGGCATTGTCGTAGTCGCCCAGCTGGTAGTGGGCGAAGCCGATGTTGTTGAGGCTTTCGGCGGTGCCCTGCGGATCGTTGGCGGCCTCGCGCCCGCGCAGCGCGCGCTTGTAAGCGGCCAGCGCCTCGGCGTAGTTGCCGCGCTCCTCGGCCAGCAGGCCCAGTTCGTTGTCCACCGCGGCGGCGCCACCGCGGTCGCCGAGCTGTTTGAACAAGCTGCCGGCTTCGGCCAGGTCGTCCTGGGCGGCGTCGAAATGGCCGCGCACCATGGCCAGCTGGGCTAGGTTGCGCAGGCTGCTGGCGAGGCCGCGGCGATCGCCCAGGCCGCGGCGCAGCCCGGCGGCCTTGCGGTACTGTTCTTCGGCGTCCTCGACCTGGCCCAGCCGCGCGTAGCCAACGCCCATCGCATTGGTGGTCTCGGCTTCGCCAAAGGCGCTGCGCCCGCGCTTGTAAAGCACCAGCGCGCGCACCAGGTGTTCCTCGACCGCCTCGCGGTGATCACCCTGCAGGATCGCGGCCTTGCCCAGCAGGAACCAGGCCCGCGGATCCTGGGGATCGCGCGCCAGCAATTGGCGCAGCACTTCGGTGGCGGCATCGAAGCTGCCGGCGTCGATTTCCAGTTCCGCCAGCTGCAGGCGGGCGTCGAGGTCGTCGGGGCGCGCCTGCACCAGCGCGCGCTGCTGGCCCAGCACGTCGTCGAAGCGGCCCTCGTGCAGGGCGACGATGGCCTGGAGTCGCGCCTTGACCGGCGACGCGAGGGCGGCGCCACGGCGTGCCGCGTCCTCGGCCAACACGTGTTGCCCGGCGGCGCCCGCGGTTTGCGCCAGCCCCAGCCAGGCCGGGGCGAAGCCGGGTTCCGCGCTGGCCAGGGCCTGGAAGGCCGATGCCGACGCTTCCCATTGGCCGGCATCACGCAGCGCCAGGGCTTCGCCGTAGGCGCGCAGCTGGCCGGGATCGGCCGGGAGCAGTCCGGACGGCAGTTCGCCGAGCGCGAAATGACGTGACAGCCCGGCCGCGGACTCGTGCAGGGCCTGGCCCGGCGCTGCCTGGTACCCGGGAAGCTCAGGTTCCCCGGCACGTGAAAGCGTGGCCTCGAGCCGCGCGTCATCCAGATCCAGGCGCAGCACGCGCGTGGCGGGAAGCACGGCCAGCAGCGAGGCGTCGTTGGCGCGGCGCCCGCCGAGGCCGGCCTGGGCGAGTGCCAGCTGGCTTCGGTCGGCGTCGACGATCGGCAGGTTCGGCGGCCCGGAAAGACCCTGGCGAAGGGCTTCGGCGATCGCGGTGAGCGTGGCGGCATCTTCGGCGGAGGGATCCGCCACCAGCACCAGGCGCTCGGGCACGGGCTGGTCCGCCGGCGGCAGCCCGGGCGGCGGCGGGGTTGGCCACCAGGCGAACAGCGCGATGGCGGCGACAACGACCAGTGCGATCGCGGTGCCGCCCTTGCCGGGACGCAGGTCGCGGGCGACGTGGCGGGCCTGGATCGCCGCGACCACCGCGGGCGCATCCTG
>CAZXTV010000078.1:0-7906 GCA_964643705.1 uncultured Arenimonas sp.
AGCTTGTCGCCGTAGAAGATGGAGTTGGCGCCGGCGAGGAAGCACAGCGCCTGCAGCTCGTCGTTCATCTCGGCGCGGCCGGCCGACAGCCGCACCATCGACGCCGGCATCACGATGCGGGCGACCGCGATGGTGCGCACGAACTCGAACGGATCGAGCAGCGCGGTGCCCTTGAGCGGCGTGCCCTCGACCTGCACCAACCGGTTGATCGGCACCGAGTCCGGGTGCGCCGGCAGGTTCGCCAGCGCCTGCAGCAGGCCGGCGCGCTGCGAGCGCGACTCGCCCATGCCGACGATGCCGCCGCAGCAAGTTTTCATGCCGACGTCGCGGACGTGGCCGAGCGTGTCCAGGCGGTCCTGGTACTCGCGGGTCTTGATCACGTCGCCGTAGAACTCGGGCGCGGTGTCGAGGTTGTGGTTGTAGTAGTCCAGGCCGGCCGCGCGCAGGGCCTTGGCCTGGTCGCCCTTGAGCATGCCCAGCGTCGCGCAGGTTTCCAGGCCCAGGGCCTTCACCTCGCGGATCATCTCGGCAACCTTCGGGATGTCGCGGTCCTTGGGGCTGCGCCAGGCGGCGCCCATGCAGAAGCGCGAGGCACCGGCGGCCTTGGCGGCGCGGGCGCGTTCGAGCACCGAACCGGTGTCCATCAGCTTCGTGGCCTCGACGCCGGTGTGGTAGCGCGCGGCCTGCGGGCAGTAGGCGCAGTCCTCGGGGCAGCCGCCGGTCTTGACCGACAGCAGCGTCGAGACCTGCACTTCGGCGGGATCGAAGCGCTCGCGGTGCACGGTGGCGGCGCGGAAAAGCAGCTCAGGGAAGGGCAGGTCGAACAGGGCGAGGACATCCTCGCGCGACCAGTCGTTACGGATGACGGCAGGCATGGGCATTCCCTGATGGTGCGGGAAAAACAAGAGCGGCAGTCTGTTGGCCATGCCCCACCCTGTCAACCAAACCACGCCCCCGGAAGTCGACGGCCCGGCCCCGGCCGGGGGGATGCCGGGAGAACGACGCTACCTCCTGGCCCGGGCAGCCATCCGTGAACGGGCTCACGTTCCGTGCGCCGGTCGCTAGCCGGATTTTTAGCGGCGCTCGGGCCGGCGCTCCTGCCCTGGCGATGCCTGGTCTGCACCGGGCGCGGCGTGGCTGGCGCCGACCTGTGCCAGGCCTGTCGCAACGACCTGCCCTGGAACCGGTCTGCCTGCGCGCGCTGCGGCCTGCCCCTGCCCCGTCCAGCCCCCCGCTGCGGGCGCTGCCTCGGCCTGCCACCGGCGCAGGCCGGCACCTGGGCCGTGTTTCGCTATGCGCCGCCGCTGGACCGGCTGCTGCCACGCCTGAAGTTCCACGGCGACCTCGCGGCCGGGCGGCTGCTGGCACAGCTGCTTGCCGAAGGCCTTGCGGGCGCGCCGCGGCCGCTGGCACTGGTGCCGGTACCGCTGCACCGGCGCCGGCTGCGCCAGCGCGGCTACGACCAGGCGCTGGAAATGGCGCGTCCACTGGCCCGGACGCTGGCGCTGCCGCTGCTGGCCGACCGCCTCCAGCGCCGGCGAGCCACGGCGCCCCAGTCCGAACTCGATGCGCGGGCCCGCCGCGGCAACGTGCGCGGTGCGTTCACCGTGGTGCCGGGACCGGCGCTGCCCGGGCACGTGGCCCTGTTCGACGACGTCATGACCACCGGCGCCACCCTGGCCGAGGCCGCGCGGGTCCTGCGCCGGGCCGGGGTGGCGCGGGTGGACCTGTGGGTGGCGGCGCGGGCCTAGGGCGTGGCGGTCAGCCCAGCGCGTAGTGGCCGGCAATGCCCGCAAATATCGCCAGGCCGACCCACTGGTTCGACACGAAGGCCTCGAAACAATGCTCCCGGCGGCGGTCGCGCGCGATCCAGAACTGGCGCAGCACCAGCACCAGGGCAACCCCCAGGGCGACGTAATAAAAAATGCCCAGCCCCGCCCGGCCGCCCACCAGCCACATCGCCCAGGCGAAGCCGGCGTACAGCAGGCCCTGGGCCACCAGGTCGGCGTCGCCGAACAGGATGGCGGTGGACTTGGAGCCGGCCCTGAGGTCGTCTTCGCGGTCCACCATGGCGTACCAGGTGTCGTATCCGGTGGTCCACAGCAGGTTGCCCAGGAACAGCAGCCAAGCCAGCGGTGGCACGGTGCCCTGCACCGCCGCGAACGCCATCGGGATGCCCCAGCCAAAGGCGACGCCCAGGTAAACCTGGGGCAGGTAGGTGTGCCGTTTCAGGAAGGGATAGGTCGCTGCCAGGAAGGCGCCGACGATGCTTAGCAGGATCGTCAGCCGGTTGGTCAGCAGCACCAGGCCGAAGGCCACCAGCATCATCACCACGAACAGCGCCAGGGCTTCGCGCGGGCTGACCGCACCGGTGGCCAGGGGACGCTGGCGGGTGCGTTCGACCTGCGGGTCCAGCCAGCGGTCGGCGTAATCGTTGATGACGCAGCCGGCCGAACGCGTCAGCCAGACGCCCGCGCTGAAGACGATCAGCAGGTGCCAGGGCGGCAGGCCCTCGGCCGCCAGCCACAGCGCCCACCAGGTCGGCCAGAGCAGCAGCAGGATGCCCACCGGGCGGTCGCCGCGGATCAGCAGCCAGTAAAGCGCAAGGCGGGCGCGCCAGGCCGGCGTCGGCGCCCCGGCGGGCGTCGGTTCGGGGGGTCGGGACATGGCGCGAAGCCTAGCAGAGCGCCCCGTCGCCGGGCAGCGCACTTGAAGCCGCCGCGCGCTGTCCCCATTGTTGTGCCTGACTCCCCCACCACGAGGTCGCAAGCATGAGCGCAGGACAGGGTTCCACCGGCAACGTCATCGCCGCCATCTGCAGCTTCTTCGTGCCCGGCCTGGGCCAGCTGGTCCAGGGCCGCATCCTCTGGGCGATCGGCTGGTTCGTGCTGGCCTGCGTGGCCTTCGCCATCACCTGGCTGGTGACGCTGTCCCTGCTGCCCTTCGGCTGGTTCGTGGTCGCCATCTTCTCGTGCATCCACGCGGCCAGTTACAGCCGCCCGGGCTGACGGGTCCGGCGGCGCGGGCTTAGTCCTGCGCCGCCAGCCAGGTCGCCATTTCTTCGGCGGCCAGCGGCCGGGTGAACAGGTAACCCTGGGCTTCGTCGCAGCCCTGCTTGCGCAGGAGCTGCAGCACGTTTTCGGTTTCCACGCCCTCGGCCACCACGCTCAGGCCCAGGGCGTGGCCCAGGCTGACCACGGCGTGGGTGAGTTCGAGCATGTTGGGCGTGGTGTCCATGCGGCTGACGAAGCTTCGGTCGATCTTGAGGTTGCGCAGCGGGAAGCGGTGCAGGTAGCCCAGGTTCGAAAACCCGGTGCCGAAGTCGTCGATCGAAAGGGTGACGCCATTGGCCTTGAGCAGCGCGAAGGTGTTGCGCAGCACTTCGCTGTCGCGCATCAGCGCCGATTCGGTGATTTCCAGGACCAGCCGGTCGGTGGGCCATTTTTCGCGCGCGCATGCCTCCAGGACCTGGCTGCCGAATTCCGGGTCGCGCAGCTGCAGCGGCGAGACATTGACCGCGATGCGGCCGAACGACAGCCCGGCTTCATGCCAGCGCCGCGCCTGCCGGCAGGCTTCGCCCAGCACCCAGCGGCCGATCGCCAGGATTTCCCCGCAGTCCTCGGCGACCGGGATGAACTCACTGGGCGTCCGTGACTCGCCCGTCGACGTCGTCCAGCGCAGCAGGGCTTCGATGCAGGCCACGCTGTTGTCCTTCATCGACACCGTCGGCTGGAAGGCCAGGTGCAGTTGATTGCGCGCAAGCGCCTGCCGAAGTTCCTGTTCCAGCGTCACCCGGCGCTGCACGCGCTCGTAGAAGCTGGCGTTGTAGAACTGGAAGGTGTTGCGCCCGGCGTCCTTGGCCGCGTACATCGCGGTGTCGGCGGCGCGCAGCATGGATTCGAGGTCGGGGTTGGTCTCGCCCAGCAGCGCGATGCCGATGCTGCAGCCCACCTGCGCCTCGCCGTGGGCCAGGTTGATCGGCTGGCCCACCGCTTCGATGATCTTGCGTGCCACCACCGCGGCGTCCTCGGGGCGCGCGATCTCGCGCAGCAGCACCAGGAATTCATCGCCGCCCAGGCGGCCCACCAGGTCCGAGGCGCGCACGCACTGGCGCAGGCGCCCGGCGATTTCCTGCAGCAGCAGGTCGCCGGCCTCATGGCCCTGGGTGTCGTTGACGTACTTGAAGCGGTCCAGGTCCAGGAACAGCAGCGCCAGCGGCTGCTCGGTCCGCAGCGCAAGTTCGATTGATTCCTCAGCACGTTCCCGGAACAGGAAACGGTTGGGCAAGCCGGTCAGCGTGTCGTAGTGCGCAAGCTGTTCGATGCGTTCACCGGCTTCGTGCTCTTCGGTGATGTCCTGGGTCAGGCCGGTGATGCGGTAGGGCTTGCCGTCGCGCAGCTCAAGGCTGCCGGTGACGCGCAGCCAGATGCGGCGTTCCTCGGGGGTGACGTAGCACAGGTCGGCGCTTTGCTCGGGCAGGTGTTCCCTGAGCATGCGCTGGAACGCGACCTGCAGCTTCTGCGCCGACTCGGGCGAGTAGTGGGGCAGCGTGTCCTCGAAGCGCAGCGGTGTGCCCGGTTCGATGCCGTGGATGCGGTAGTTTTCGTCGGTCCAGTGCAGTTCGCCGGTTTCCACGAACAGTTCGAAACCACCGATCCGGCCCATGGCGGCGATGCGGTCGAGCAGGTCGTTGCGCCAGCGTGAGTTTTCCTCGGCCTGGCGCTGTTCGGTGATGTCGTGCAGCACGCCCACGAGGCTTTGCACGCGCCCGTCCTGGCTGAGGATCGCTTCGGCCCGTGCCTGCACGGTCCGGCGTTCCCCGTTGGGGCGCAGCATCACCAGCTCCAGCGCATAGGGCTTGGCTTGCTTGAGCAGGGCCACCGACGCCGCATGCAGGCGTTCGTAGGACTCCTGGGTGAACAGGTGGCGCTGGTTGCGGAATTTCGGCGGCTGCTGCTTGTTCGACAGCCCGACGATCCAGTACAGCTCGTCGGACCACCACAGCCGGTCGTTTTCCGGGTCCCAGCTCCAGTTGCCCAGGTGGGCCACGTGCTGGGCCTGGTTGAGGATCAACTCGCGTTCGCGCAGCTGGGCCTCGATCTGCTTGTAGTCATGGATGTCGGTGTGCGTTCCGACCACGCGCTGCGGGCGACCGGCGCTGTCCCAGGTGATGGCGCGGCCGCGGTCGAGCACCCAGCGCCAGCGCCCGTTGGCGTCGCGCACTCGGTAATCGACGATGTAGTTCTCGCGCTCGCCGGTGAGGTGGGCGTGCAGCGCCACCTTCATGCGCGGGCGGTCATCGGGGTGGATCAGCGTCTGCCAGGCATCGAAGCTGCCGGCGAAGGCGTCGCGGGCGTAGCCGAGCATCGTGAAGCAGCGGCCCGAACGGTAGACCTGGCCGCGCTCGGCGTCCCAGTCCCACAGGCCGTCCTGGGCGTTTTCCAGGGCGAAGCGCCAGCGGGCACGATCGGGCGATTCGGCAAGGTCGGGGGCCTCGTCCTGGCTGAACACGCTGATGGTGTAGCCCAGGAGCTTGCCGTCGGCACCGGTGACCGCCCGCAGGTGGCAGTCGAGCGTGTAGTCGGGCGTCTCGTGGCGATGCTGGATTTCCCGCTCGGGGTGTTCGGCCAGCTGGCGCATGCCGTCGGCCAGGGCCTGGCGCAGGTCGGCTTCGAGCTGGCCGCCGACCAGGCTGCGGGCCCGGTCGTTGCCCACGATCACGCGCCCCTGGGTGTCGAGCGCCAGCATGGCGCGTCGCGAGGGGTGCTGCAGCAGGCTGGCGAGGAACGCGTGGTCGGCGTTCACCCCGGGGCCCGCCGGGTTGGCGTCGGACAAATTGGCATCAGGCATACATTAGCGCAGCGTCACATATCTGTAGCCTTCGATGTGAGGACTGAACCGCAGTTCGCGACGGTCGCCGGGTACACGATGGCGTCCGCCCACCTCGCCCGCCGGACCCGCCTGGCCTGCGTGGCATAATTGCCGACCTCCTCGACTTTGGCCCAGCCCGTGAGAGCAGAGGTTTTCGAGACCCTCGCCGGAATGGATTTCCAGACGCTGCTGGCGCGCATCGCCGACGACGTCAAGCCGCTGATTGGGCAAGGCAAGGTGGCGTCCTACATCCCGCGCCTTGCGCAGGTGCCGATAAACCGGTTTGGCATGGCCGTGGCGACGCTGGACGGCCGCCGGTTCTCGGTCGGCGACGCCGGCACGGCGTTCTCCATCCAGAGCATTTCCAAGGTGTTTTCGCTCAGCATGGCGCTCGACGCCCTGGGCGGTGACCTGTGGCAGCGGGTGGGCCGGGAGCCCTCGGGCAGCCCCTACAATTCGCTGGTCCAGCTCGAGCACGAGCGCGGCATCCCGCGCAATCCATTCATCAATGCCGGCGCCCTGGTGGTGGCCGACGTGGTGCTGTCCAACCGCCGCGACGGGTTGGACGCGCTGCTGGAGTTCATCCGGCAACGCGCCAACAACCCCGGTATCGAGGTGGACACGGACGTGGCCAAATCCGAAGCCGTGGCCGGCTTCCGGAATGCGGCGCTCACCAACTTCATCCGCAGCTTCGACAACATCGAACAACCGGTGGAGCAGGTGCTGGACTTCTACTTCCGGCAATGCGCGATCGCCATGAGCTGCGAAGACCTGGCGCAGGCCTTCCTGCACCAGGCCGATGCTGGCCGCTGCCGGCGCACGGGGAGCCAGGTCATCAGCCCGGTGCGGGCCCGGCGCATCAACTCACTGATGCTCACCTGCGGCACCTACGACGCCGCGGGTGACTTCGCCTTCCACGTCGGTTTGCCGGCGAAAAGCGGCGTCGGCGGCGGCATCGCCGCCGTGGTTCCGGGCGCGCTGGCGCTGGCCGTCTGGTCGCCGGGGCTCGACGAACGCGGCAACTCGTTGGCCGGTACGGCGGCGCTGGCCCGGTTCACCGAGCTCACGGGCTGGTCCATTTTCTGAACCACCCGGCGTAGGCCCGCGGGACAAGAGGTTGCCGGCGGACATCCCGAAGCCGATGTCCGCATGCCCGGCATCGCCTCGTACATGGGGACGAGCCGGCACGCGTAATGCCGGCACCGTTGCGAACCCAGGAGTTGCCTGCATGCAGACCCGTCTTTCCAGTTCATGTGTCGCCGCGACGGCCGTGGCCGTGCTGATGTCCTTCGCGGCTGAGGCCGTGCACGCCCAGAGCCTGGCCGACCGGCTGGGTCGCACGATCGAGCGCGCCGCGGAAAGCGAGGTGCATCGCCAGGTGGACCGGCGCACCCGTGAAGTCACGCGCTGCGTGCTGGGCGACGAGCGCTGCATTTCGGACGCGCAGCGCCGCGGCGACGAGGTCGTGGTCACCAGTGCCGGCAGGGCGGGCCGTACGGGCAGCTCAGCCAGCGTGGACGCGGGAGGCGACCATCCGCTCATCGTTCCCTACGCGGGTTCGAAGCTGTGCGCACGCGAGTTTTCGGCTTACGACGAGGCAACCCGCGTCAACGGCAACGTCAAGGGCGTGAACACTACCCAGACCCACGAAGGCCGCTACACCCGCTTGAGCTACTGCAATCCCAAAGGGCGTTCAGCCTTCGAGGTCATGCGAAATTATCGCGACGCGCTTGTCCGGCGCGGCCTGCAGATCGAATACCAGTGCTCCGGCCCCAAGGCCTGCGCCAGCTTCAACGTGCGCGGTCCGGCACTGGGCAATGTGATGCGGGTCAAGCACCAGCAGGTGTCCAACCAGCGCGACATGCGCTACTTCACGGGACGCATGCCCCAGGAAAGCGGCAGCGCCTATGTCTCGGTCGTCGTCATCCCCGAGTACACCATGGTCCACGTGGTCGAATCCGACCAGATGGATGCCAACATGGTGGCGGTGAATGCCGGCGCGCTGGCCTCGGGGCTGGAACGCGACGGCAAGGTG
>CAZXTV010000079.1:0-7879 GCA_964643705.1 uncultured Arenimonas sp.
ACGGCCACGGCCTGGCCCGCGTGGGCCTGCACCTGCAGGCACAGGGCGCCGGACAGTTGGGCGTGGCCTTCCTGGAGGAAGGCATCGCGCTGCGGCGCGCCGGGGTGCGGCTGCCGATCCTGGTGATGGGCGGCATCTTCGGCCACCAGGCGGCGGAGGTGATCGCCAACGACCTGGAAGTCACGGTGTCCTCGATCGACAAGCTGCGCCAGGTCGAGGCCGCGGCACAGTCGCTGGGCCGGCGCGCCACCGTGCACCTGAAGATCGACACCGGCATGGAACGCATCGGCGTGCACAGCTACCACGCCGGGCCCTTCATCGAAGCGGCGCTGGCCTCGCGCTGCTGCGACATCAAGGGCATCTATTCGCACCTGGCCTGCGCCGACGACCCGGACTCGCCGGTGACGGCGCGCCAGCTCGAACGTTTCCTCACCGCCTGCGCCCACTTCGAAAGGGTCGGCGCGCCGATGCCGCTGCGCCACCTGGCCAACTCCGGCGGCGTGCTGCATTTCCCGGAAACCCACCTGGACATGGTCCGGCCCGGCATCGCCCTGTTCGGCGTGCTGCCCGACGCCGCGTCCCGGCCCACCGTGGACCTGCGGCCGGCGATGGCCCTGGTGTCCCAGGTCGTTTATTTCAAGGTGGTGCCGGCCGGCGATCCCGTGAGCTATGGCGCCACCTGGGCGCCCGCGGTCGATACCCGCGTGGTGACGGTGCCGATCGGCTATGGCGATGGGTTCCCGCGGGCGCTGTCCTCGCGCGGCCAGGTGCTGGTGCGTGGCCAGCGCCATCCCATCGTCGGGCGCATCTGCATGGACCAGTTCATGGTGGATATCGGCCCGGCCGGCACGGCCTACAACGAAGACGAAGTGGTGCTGATCGGCCGCCAGGGCGACCAGGCCGTCCGCTGCGAAGACGTGGCCCTGGCCGCCGGCACGATTCCCTACGAGATCCTGGTGGGCCTCAACAACCGCATCCCGCGCGAGTACAGCGGCGGCTGAGCCGCCTTGCCACGGCCTGCACGGCGCCGGCGGGAAGCTTCACCCATGCCAAACCCCCTGCGCCACCTGGTGCTGGTCCTGGGCGACCAGCTGGACCGCGACTCCGCGGCTTTCGATGATTTCGATCCGGCCACGGACGCGGTGTGGATGGCCGAAGTCGGGCACGAAGCCACCCAGGTCTGGTCGGGCAAACCGCGCATCGCGCTGTTCCTGGCTGCGATGCGGCGCTTCCGTGATCAACTGCGCGCGCGCGGCTGGACCGTGCATTACCGCGCCCTGGGCGAACACGACGCCACCAGCCTCGACGACGCCCTGGCGGCCGACCTGGCCAGCCTGCGCCCGCGCAAGCTGATGGCCGTGCGCCCCGGCGAATGGCGCCTGGCGCAGTCGCTGCCAGCGGTGTGCAAGGCCGCGGGCACCCCTTGGGTCGAGGTCCCGGACCGCCACTTCTACTGCGACGGCGACGACTTCGCTGTTTGGGCCGGGGGTCGGCGCGAATACCGCATGGAGCACTTCTACCGTTGGCTGCGCCGGCGCGAGGGCGTGCTGATCGACGACGGGGAACCGGCCGGAGGCCGCTGGAACTTCGACGCCGCCAACCGCGGCCGCTTCGACCGCCGCGGACCGGGCCTGCTGCCGGCGCCGCGGTCCTTCGCGCCCGACCCGCAAACCCGCGACGTGCTGGCCCTGGTCGAAAGCCACTTCGCCGCGCACCCCGGCAAGCTCGATGGCTTCGACTGGCCGCTGGACCCGGCCCAGGCCCGCGAAGCCCTGGACGATTTCATCGCCCACCGGCTGCCGCTGTTCGGCCGCTACCAGGACGCGATGTGGGCCGGCGAACCCTGGCTCTACCATTCGCGGCTGTCGGCGGCGATGAACCTCAAGCTGCTCGGCCCGCGCGAAGTCGTCGCGGCCGTGGAAACCGCATGGCGCGAGGGGCGGGTGCCGATCGAAGCCGCCGAAGGCTTCATCCGGCAGGTGCTGGGCTGGCGCGAGTTCGTGCGCGGCGTCTACTGGCTGCGCATGCCCGGTTTCCTGGAACAGAACACGCTGGCCGCCGACCAGCCGCTGCCGGCCTTTTACTGGACCGGCGACACGGACATGGCCTGCCTGCGCGATTCGCTGCGGCATACGCTCGACCTGGGTTACGGCCATCACATCGAACGCCTGATGGTGCTGGGCCTGTTCGCGCTGCTGCTGGGGGTGCGGCCCAAGGAGGTGCACGCCTGGTTCCTGGCCGTGTACGTGGACGCCGTGGAGTGGGTGGAGCTGCCCAACGTGCTGGGCATGGCCCTGTATGCCGACGGCGGCCGCATGGTCAGCAAGCCCTACGCGGCGTCGGGCAAGTACATCCAGCGCATGTCCAACCACTGCAGCGGCTGCCGCTTCCGCCCGGATCAATCCACGGGTGAATCGGCCTGTCCGTTCACCACGATGTACTGGGATTTCCTGGTGCGCCATCGCGAACGTTTCGCCCGGCATCCGCGCACCGCCCTGCAGTGGTCGCACCTGGACCGGCGGCCGGCCGGTGAGCTCGAGGCAGTGCAGGCGCAGGCGGCGGCGTTCCGGGCCGAACTGGCGGCCGATTCACGGCCGCAACACGGGGGCGACGGCTAGGCTGTGCGCTGTTTCCCGAAGCGGACAGAACCATGCCCACCTGCCTGATCACCGGCGCCACCGGCGGCGTCGCCACCGCACTTCCCAGCCGCCTGCGCGACGCCGGCTGGCGCCTGGCCCTGGTGACCCGACAAGCCGACAAGCTGCAGCCAGATCCCGCCGACCTGGTGATCGAAGCCGACGTGTCCACCGCCGCCGGCGCCGACCACGCGCTGTCGGCCGCCGAAGGGGCCTTCGGAGCGCCGCCGACGGCCCTGGCGCACTGCGCCGGCGCGGTGGTGCTGGGTTCGCTGCCGCGCACCACCGAGGCGATGTACCGCGATTGCCTGGCGGCCAACCTCGACAGCGCGTTTTTCATTGCCCAGGCCTACGCACCGCGCGTGCAGAAGGCCGGGCAGGGCGGCAGCCTGCTGTTCTTCAGCTCGGTGGCCGCCGGCATGGGCGTGGCCAACCACGCGGCCATCGCGGCCGCCAAGGGCGGCGTCGAAGGCCTGGTGCGGGCGCTGGCGGCGGACTATTCCGCGGCCGGCCTGCGCATCAATGCCATCGCCCCGGGCCTGCTGCGCACGCCGGCCACCGCCCGCCTGCTGTCCAGTGAAGCCTCCAGCAAGGCCATCCGCGCCCAGTACCCGCTGGGCCGGCATGGCGAGGCCGAAGACGCGGCGGCGCTGGGTGCCTTCCTGCTGTCGGACGAAGCCGGCTGGGTCACCGGCCAGGTGATCGCGCTCGACGGTGGTTTCCAGGCCGTCCGGCCGATGGTGCGGGCGGGCTGAGCGCCCATGTCGCACGCCATCGTCTGGTTCCGCCGCGACCTGCGCCTGGCCGACAACCCGGCCCTGCAGGCCGCGCTGGACGCCGGGCACGTGCCGGTACCGGTTTACATCCATGCGCCGGACGAAGAAGCGCCCTGGGCGCCCGGCGCGGCCAGCCGGGCCTGGCTGCATCGTTCGCTGCAGGCGCTCGACGCCGACCTGCGCGCGCGTGGGTCGCGCCTGGTGGTCCGCCGCGGCGACAGCCTGGCCGAACTGGAAAAGCTGATCGGGGAAACCCGCGCCGAGGCCCTGCACTGGAACCGGCTCTACGAACCGGCCAACATCGCCCGCGACACCCGCATCAAGCAGGGCCTCAAATCGCGCGGGCTGGACGTCGAGAGCCACAACGGCGCCCTGCTGGTCGAACCCTGGACGGTGCAGACCGGGCAGGGCGGTCCCTACCGCGTCTTCACCCCGTTCTGGAAAAACGCCCGGCAGGTGCTCGAATCGGTGCGCGCGGGCCGCGCGCCCGAACGCCTGCCCGAACTGCCGCCGACGCTGGGCGGGCTGGACGTCGCTGACCTGGGCCTGTCGCCGCCGGCACACGAGCCTGACTGGGACACGGGCTTCTGGAAGCACTGGACGCCGGGCGAGGCCGGTGCGCTGGAATTGCTCGAAGTCTTCCTGGACGGCGCCCTGCACGGCTACAAGCGCCAGCGCGACATGCCGGGCCGGGTGGGCACGTCGCGCCTGTCGCCGCACCTGCACTTTGGCGAAATCTCCCCGCGAACGATCGTTGCCGCGCTGCAGGCCGGCGACTGGCCGGCGGCGATCCGGCCCGACCTGGACCACTATCTTTCCGAACTGGGCTGGCGCGAATTCAGCCACCACCTGCTGTTCCATTTCCCCGACACGCCCACGGACAACCTCAACCCGAAGTTCGAGGAATTTCCCTGGGCCGATCCCGACCACGCCCTGCTCGAAGCCTGGCAGCAGGGCCGCACCGGCGTGCCCATGGTCGACGCGGGCATGCGCGAACTCTGGGCCACCGGCTGGATGCACAACCGCGTGCGCATGGTGGCCGCGAGCTTCCTGACCAAGAACCTGCGGATGCACTGGCGCCACGGCGCCGACTGGTTCTGGGACACCCTGGTGGACGCCGACCTGGCCAACAACACCCAGGGCTGGCAGTGGACCGCCGGCACCGGTGCCGATGCCGCGCCGTATTTCCGCATTTTCAGCCCGATCTCGCAGACCCAGCGTTTCGACCCGGAAGGCGCCTACCTGCGGCGCTGGCTGCCGGAGCTGGCGAACCTTCCCGACGCCGCGCTGGCAGCGCCTTGGGAACAGCCCGAACTGCTGCGTTCCAAAGCCCCCGAGTACCCACGCCAGCCGGTGGTGGACCTGCGCGCCAGCCGCGAGGCCGCGCTGGCGGCCTACGCGTCGGTGCGCGCCGACGGCCCCGCCCGGCGTTGACGCCTTGGCGCCGTGGCCGGCATCCTGCCCGGAACCGGGGAGGAAACATGGCCGTGGCGCGCAGCAAGGGTAAGAAGACGCCGATGTCCCGGGTGGACACCGCCTGGCTGCGCATGGAGCGCGCCACCAACCTGATGATGATCACCGGCGTGATGATGTTCGAGTCCCACCTCGACATCCGCACCCTGCGCAAGGTGATCGAGCACAAGTTCCTGGCCTATCCGCGTTTCCGGCAAAAAGCCGTTGACGGGCCCACGGGCGCGTTCTGGCAGGACGACGCCGATTTCGACCTCGATTGGCACATCCGGCTGACCGCGCTGCCCGGCAAGGGCGGCAAGCGCGAACTCGAACGCCTGACCAGCCAGCTGGCCTCGACGCCGCTCGACAAGTCCAAGCCGCTCTGGCAATTCCACCTGGTCGAACGTTACGACGGCGGCTCGGCGCTGATCGCGCGCATCCATCACTGTTATGCCGACGGGATCGCCCTGGTGCAGGTGCTGCTGTCGCTGACCGAGATGGGCGAGGACGACAAGCGCAAGAGGTCCCTGGCCAGGCGCTGGCTGAAGAAGGAAGAACACGCCCCGGTGGCCAAGCGCGTGGGCGCGATCGACCGCTACGTGCAGCTGGGCAACAAGATGCTCGAAAAGGGCATGGATTTTTATCGCGACCCGTCGCTGGCCGCGGTGCTGGCCAGCGAGGGCGTCGACATCGCCCGGGAAATCGGCCTGGCGTTGTCGCTTTCCGACGACCCCGACACCGTGCTCAAGGGGCGCCTGGGCGTCAGCAAGCGCGTGGCCTGGGCCGAACCGCTGGCGCTGGAAGAAGTGAAGTCGGTCAGCCGGGCCCTGCGCTGCACGGTCAACGACATCCTGCTGGCTTCGGCCACCGGCGCCCTGCGCAGCTACATGATCGAGCGCGGCGAGCAGCTCGACGGCATCACCATCCGCGCCACCGTACCGGTGAACCTGCGGCCGCTGGAGCATGCCAAGCAGCTGGGCAACCACTTCGGATTGGTCTTCCTGGAACTGCCCGTGGGCGAAGCCAACCCGATGCGCCGGCTCGAGCGTGTTGCCGCATCCATGAAACTGCTGCGCAAGTCGCGGCAGGCCGTGGCCACCTTCGGTGCCCTGGCGGCGGTGGGCATGGCGCCGCCGGCGGTGCAGTCCTTCGCGCTGGAGATGTTCAGCCGGAAGGCGTCGGCGGTGGCCACCAATGTGCCCGGGCCGCAGATGCCGCTGTACCTGGGCGGCAGCAAGATCCGGGACCTGATGTTCTGGGTGCCGCAGAACGGCTCGATCGGGCTGGGCATTTCCATCCTGAGCTACAACGGCGCCGTGCATTTCGGCCTGATCGCCGACGCCAAGCTGATGCCCGACCCGGACTCGGTGATCCGCCGCTTCCGCCCCGAGTTCGAGAAGCTGCTCTACCTGGCGCTGATGGCCAAGTGGGAGGGCGAGTTCTGCGCCGAGGCCGCCGAGGCCCTGATGCAGGAACTGACCTGATCCACGGGGCGCACGGGCCGCCTTCGCGCGCGTTTCGCGGCGGCCGCGGGATAGTGGCGGCCCCAGAGGAGACTTCCCATGGCTGACCCCAGCTGCGACATCCCGGGCGCGGGCCTGCGCGTGCCGCCCGGAAAGGTGCCGGACCCCGCTGTCGACTTGCCCACCGCGGCGGACCGCGGCGAGGCCATCCTCGCTGGTGGTTGTTTCTGGTGCACCGAGGCCGTCTACCGCCAGCTGGCCGGCGTCAGCGAGGTCGTGCCCGGCTACGCCGGCGGTGATGCCGACACCGCCAACTACAAGGCCGTGTGCAGCGGGCAGACCAGGCATGCGGAGGCGATCCGCATCCTGTACGACCCGACGCAGCTGAGCTACGGCCAGCTGCTCAAGCTGTTCTTCGCCGTCGCGCACGACCCGACCCAGAAGGACCGCCAGGGCAACGACGTCGGCCCGCAGTACCGGTCGGCCCTGTTCCCGCTGGATGCCGGGCAGGAGCAGGTGGCGCGCGCCTACCTGGCGCAGCTGGATGCGTCCGGTGCCTTCGCCGCGCGCCTGGCGACCCGGATCGAGCCGCTGGACACCTTCTTCGTGGCGGAGGCCTACCATCACGATTACGCGGCGAGGAACCCCGGGCAGCCCTACATCCAGTTCGTGTCGCTGCCCAAGGTGGCCAAGCTGGTGCAGGCCTTTCCCGACAAGCTGCGCTGACTCACCGGCGCAGCGCGCGGCGCTGCTTCAGCAGGTCTTCGACGTTGTCGAAGCTGCCCAGGTGGGTGGCCTCGCTGGCGGTGAGCTCGTAGAGCTCGCAGGGCTTGCCGACCGGGCACACCTTGGCATGCGCGACGTCGGGCGGCGCCGGGCGGTGCTTGGCGCCAACGCGGTTGGGTTGCACCACCTCGAAATCGCGATAGAAGGTGTTGAGCAGGCGGCAGCCGCGGTCGTCGCAGCGCCAGGTGGAACAGACCCGTTCGTTGCAGGTGATTATGTAGCAGCCTTCCGAACAGTCGTGGCTGTCGTCGGCGCGCGCCGGCGCCGGCACAATGGAAAGAGCGGCGGCCGCGGTGACGAGGCCGGCGAGCAGCAGGGCAAGGGCGGGTTTCATGGGCATCTCCTGGTCGGTGGGTGCCCGGGCGCGGGGTGGCGCGGGCTGGACTCAGGCTAGGCGCGTCGCCGCGCCCGGTAGTCAGGGCATTGCCGCGTCGCCGGGTAGGACATCCGCCAGCGGCGGCGTGGGCTGCAGCGCGCGGTCTAGCAGCATCCACTCCATCGCCGGCGCGGTCAGGGGCTTGCTGAAGTAGAAGCCCTGGATCTGGTCGCAGCGGTGCCGGCGCAGGTAGGCCAGCTGCTCGGTGGTCTCCACGCCCTCGGCGATCACGGTCAGCTTCAGGCTGTGCGCCATGCTGATGATCGCCAGCGCGATGGTCGCGTCGTCGGCGCTCTTGGTGATGTCGCGGATGAAGGCGATGTCGATCTTGAGCTTGTCGATCGGGAACCGCCGCAGGTAGGCCAGGCTGGAATAGCCGGTGCCGAAATC
>CAZXTV010000080.1:0-7798 GCA_964643705.1 uncultured Arenimonas sp.
GAACCGAACTCCGCCGGCGTTCCGGCGTCGCAGGTCTGGAACGAGCTCGAGCGCCGCTTCAATATCGCCTACATCGAAACGGTGAAGAAGGAACACGTCAAGGTCACCCGCGATGGCGGTGTAAGCAGCCTCACTATTTCCTACGAAAAGCGCGTGCCGCTGTTCGCCAACCTGGATGTGGTCGGCAAGTTCGACAAGACTGTTCAGCTCCAGGGCCGTCCGGGCCAGTGACCGACCCGCTCGGTCACCGCTTCAGCTCTCCCGAACTGCTGCAACAAGCCCTCCGGCACCGCAGCGCCGGATCGCCGCACAACGAACGCCTGGAATTCCTCGGCGACGCCCTGGTCAACCTGGTCGTCGCCGAGGCGCTCTACGAACGTTGGCCAAAAGCCGACGAAGGCACCCTGACCCGCGCCCGCGCCAGCCTGGTCCGCGAATCCTCGCTGGCCGACCTGGCGCGCCGGCTGCAGCTTGGCGACCGGCTTGAGCTGGGCCCCGGCGAAATGAAGAGCGGCGGCCATCGCCGCGACTCGATCCTGGCCGATGCCGTCGAGGCGATCATCGGCGCCGTGCACCTCGATGCCGGCTTCGAAACCTGCCGGCAGGTGGTGCTGGCCTGGTTCGAGGCGTCCCTGGACGAACTGCCCACCGGCAAGGCCGAAAAGGACCCCAAGACCCGTCTGCAGGAATGGCTGCAGGGTCGCCAGCTGCCGCGACCGAACTACCGTCTTGTCGAGACCACCGGCGACGACCACGCCCGGGTCTTCCATGTCGTCTGCGAAACCACCGAACCCCCGCTCGAGGAGCCGGCCGAAGCCAGTTCCCTGCGCGCCGCCGAACAACTCGCCGCCGAACGCGTGCTGGCGACGCTGGAGAAGAAGTGAACCCCCCCGAGTCCCCGAAAACCCCCTACCGCGCCGGCACCGTCGCCGTGCTGGGCCGTCCCAATGTTGGCAAGTCCACCCTGGTCAATGCCCTGGTCGGCGCCAAGGTCAGCATCGTCTCGCCGCGCCCGCAAACCACGCGCCATCGCCTGCTGGGCATCGCCAGCTTTGAAAACGGCCAGCTGCTGCTGGTGGACACGCCGGGCATCCACCGCGAACAGAAGCGGGCGATGAACCGCATGATGAACCGCGCCGCCCGCGGCGCCGTCGAAGGCGTGGATGCCGCCGCGCTGGTGATCGAGGCCGGGCGCTGGACCGAAGAAGACGGCCTGGCCTACGGGGCCCTGCACGAGGCCGGCGTGCCGGTGGCCCTGGTGGTCAACAAGGTCGACAAGATGCCGGACAAGACCGGCCTGCTGCCCTTCATCGCCGAGGTCACGCGCGAACGCATCTTCGCCTCGGTGCACCTGGTGTCGGCGCTCAAGTCCAAGGGGCTCGATGTCCTGGTCAAGGACCTGCTTTTCCTGATGCCCGAATCGGCGCCTATCTACGGCGAGGACGAGATCACCGACCGCAGCGAACGTTTCCTGGCCGGCGAACTCGTGCGCGAACAGCTGATGCTGCGCCTGGGCGAAGAGCTTCCGTATTCGACCACCGTCGAGATCGAAAAATTCGAGGTCGACGGCGAGATGCTGCGCATCGCCGCCATCGTCTGGGTCGAACGCGAGGGGCAGAAGCCCATCGTCATCGGCAAGGGCGGCGAGCGCATGAAGGCCATCAGCACCGGTGCCCGCATCGGCATGGAGCGGCTTTTCGGCCGCAAGGTCTTCCTGGAAACCTGGTGCCGCGTGCGCGAGGGCTGGTCGGACGACGAGGCCGCGCTGCGGCGTTTCGGCTATTCGGACTGAACCATGCGCGTGCTCGCGCAGCCGGCCTTCGTGCTGCACGCGCGCCCCTGGCGCGAAACCAGCCTGATCGTTGAACTGCTGACCCGCGACCACGGCCGGGTCGGCGTGGTCGCGCGCGGCGTGCAGGGGACCAAGCGGCATCCGCTGCGCGCCGCACTGCAGCCCTTGCAGCAGCTGCGCGCCGACTTCCTGCCGCGCGGCGAACTGGCCACGCTGCTGCAGGCCGAGGCCGTGGACGCGGCGCCGCGGCTGGCCGGCGAGGCGCTGATGGCGGCCTTTTACGTCAACGAACTGGTGCTGCGCCTGCTGCCGCGCAACGACCCGGCGCCCGAACTCTTCGAACGTTACGGCGAGCTGCGTTCGCGGCTCGGCGACAGCCCGGGGCTGGCCTGGGAATTGCGGCGTTTCGAACGAGACCTGCTGGAACTCTTGGGTTACGGCCTGTCCTTCGAAGAAGGCGAGGACGGCGAGCCGCTGGACCCGGCCGCACGTTACCTGCTCGATGCCGAACGGGGCGCACTGCGCGACCGCAGCCACGCCCCGGGTTCCACCTCGGGGGCGGCGCTGCTGGCCCTGGCCCAGGACCGGCAGCCGCCGCCGGAGCAGCTGCAGGAACTGCGGGGTGCCCTGCGCGGGGTGCTGGCAACGCACCTTGGGCCGACCGGGCTCAAGTCCTGGGGCCTGCTGTCGGAGCTGGCCCGCCTGGGCCGGGACTAAGCCGCCCGGCCGTCCGCGAGCAGCTGCAGGCAGCAGGCGTCGAAAGACGCCAGTGCCGCCGCATCCAGCGGCGCCGCATGCAGGGCGCGCACCGCCGACAGCAGGGGCAGGGCACCGACAAAACCGCAGCCGGCCTTGAGCCGGTGCAGCTGCGCGCGTGCGGCGTCCCCGTCGCCGGCCCGGCAGTCGGCCAGCACCTGGCGATGCTGTTGCGGCAGTTCGTCCAGGAACAACTGGCGGAGCGTCCGCAACGCCGACGCCTGGCCCGCCACCGCGGCAAGTCCGGCGACGTCGTCCCAGGGCGGCAAGGAACCGGCCGGCAGGGCCGCGGCCACCGCGGCGCGCAGTTCGGCCAGGACAAGGGGTTTGGCCAGCACGCGCAGGAAGGCGCCCGGGGCCACGTCCGGGTCGGCGCTCAGCGCCAGTGCCGGTGTCGTCAGTCCATCGGCGCGCAGCCGGGCCAGCAGCGCGTCGCCGCGGCCGTCGGGCAGCTGCAGGTCGAACAACCAAAGTGCGTGCCCGCCCCGGGCCGCCAGAACGACGGCCTCGGCCAGGGTCGTCGCCACGTCGACCGTCGCGGGCAGCGACTCGAGCCCCGCCCGCAGCGCGGCGGCGCTGGTGGGGTCGTCTTCGAGCAGCAGCAGGCGCGGGAGCAAAGGCACTATGCTGGCCAGCATGCGGCGACCGAACCGACTCGGCAAGTTCCTGTGCGGCGTGATGCTGGCGCTGATGCTGCAGCCGGCGCTCGCCCGCGAACTGCAGCTGCAGGTGGGCGTCGTGCGCAACGAGGCGGCCACCCTGGACGATGTCCGGGTAACGCTGGACTGGCCCGACGGCGCCGCCACCGGGGAACTTGCGCTGGAAGCCGCGCGCCTGCAGGTGCCGTCGCTGGGCCAGGACCTGCGCGCGGTGCGCTGGCGCTGCCCGCTGTCGCTGGACGGGGAGGGCCAGTGGCGCTGCGAAGGCCCGGTCGCCGCGGCGGGCGGCAGCGGGTCGCTGGCCGTGTCGCTTTCAGCGGCCCGCATCGATGCGTCGCTGGCCACGCGCGGCAGCGGTCTTGGCTACGCCTGGCTGGCCGGTGCACCCGACCGCCACCAGGTGGATCTTCGCGCCGTGCCCGTGGCCTGGCTTCGGGCCTTCCTGGCCACGCTGTGGGAGGACGGGCAGTGGACCGGTGGCCGCCTCGACGGCCGCGTCTCGGTGGTGACCAGCGGCGAACTGTCCGTGGACGCCGACCTGGCGCTCAAGGACGTCGGCCTGGAAACCCCGGATGGCTGGATTGCCGCCGCCGGCATGCAGGGACGGCTGCAGCTGGACTACGACGGCGACGCCGTGCGCCCGCGAACGGCGGTTGACTACACGGCCCGCGGTGGCGAATTCCTGGTTGGCAGCCTTTACGTACCCCTGCCGGCGACGCCGGTCCGGGTGGCCGTGGAATTGTTTCCCCGCCAAGGCGGGGGCTGGGACCTTCCGGCATTTTCCTGGCGGGACGAGGGCGTGTTGCAGGCCAGCGGGTCGGCGCGCCTGGACGCCGGAAACGCGCCGGCCGACCTCGACCTGAGAATTTCCCTGGCCGGGCTTGCGACGGCGCGCGACCGATACTTGAGCGGATTCCTGGCCCCGGCCGGGTTCGGTGACCTGGTGCTGACCGGGGGCCTGGAGGCGCAGCTGCGCATGGCCGGGGGTGATTGGCAGTCGATGGCCCTGGGCCTGGACCGCCTGAACGCCATCGACCCGCGCCAGCGTTTCACCCTGGCCGGCCTGCACGGCAATCTGCGCTGGCAGGCCGGCGGCGCCGCCGAACCGGGGGAGTTGGCCTGGGACAGCGCCGCGCTGTTCGGCATTGGCCTGGGCCACGCCCGGCTCGGTTTCACCAGCGCCGACGGACAACTGCAGCTGCGCGAGCCGGTCGCCATCCCCGTGCTCGGTGGCCAGCTGCGGCTCGACCACCTGCGTTGGCAGCCGCCGGCGGAGGGGCAGGGCATCCGGTTTGCCCTGGGCGCGACCCTGGAAGCCCTCGACCTGGCCAGCCTGTCCCAGCGCCTGGGCTGGCCCGCCTTCGAGGGCAGCATCAGCGGCCGTATCCCGGCGGCACGCTACCAGGACAACGTGCTGACGCTCGACGGCGGCCTGACCATGGAGCTCTTCGGCGGTTCGGTGGCGCTGTCGAGCCTGGAGATGGAACGCCCCTTCGGCGTTGCGCCCACGCTGTCGGCGGACGTGGTGATCGAGGACATCGACCTCGAGCCCCTGACCGCCGCCCTTGGTTTTGGCACGATCACCGGCCGGCTTGATGGCCGCATATCCGGGCTGCGCATGGTGGACTGGTCGCCGGTGGCCTTCGACGCGCGCCTGCAGTCGGACCCGGAGTACAAAGGGCGCCGGCGGATCAGCCAGCGCGCGGTCGAGGACATTTCCAAGGTCGGTGGCGGCGGTGGGCTGATGGGCGGCCTGCAGGCGCAGGCGCTGCGCCTGTTCGACGACTTCCGCTATGCCCGCTTGGGCCTGGCCTGCCGGCTGCGCGACAACGTCTGCCAGATGGACGGCGTGGATTCAGCGGGTGATGGCTATACCATCGTGCAGGGCGCAGGCCTGCCACGGATCCAGGTGGTGGGTTTCCGACGCCGCGTCGACTGGCCTACGCTGGTGGAGCGCCTGAAGGCGGCCACCGAGGGGCAATCCCCGGTCATCCAATGAAGGAGAAGACAATGGGCAAGAATCTCAAGCGGCGCCTGCTGGCGCCGATGGTCGCGCTGGCGGTGTTCACGCTGGGCGCCTGCGTCACGATCAATGTTTATTTCCCGGCGGCGGAAGCGCAGGCCGCGGCCGAGGAATTCGTGGAAAAGGTGCTCGACAAGCAGGAAGCCGCCGCCGACGGCGAACCACAAGCCTTCGTGCCCGCGCCGCGGCCGCGCTGGACCCCGTTGTCGCTGCTGATTTCCGATGCCCACGCCCAGCAAGCCGACATCACCATCCGCACACCGGCCATCCAGGCCATCCAGGATCGCATGGCCAACCGGTTCAAGTCGGGCCTTCGCCCGCACTTCGAATCCGGCGCGCTCGGCTTCGGCAACGACGGCCTGATCGTCGTTCGCGACCCCAGCAAGGTGTCGCTGAAGGACCGCGTGTCGGTGAACCAGATGGTGGCCGA
Organism: uncultured Arenimonas sp.; assembly: GCA_964643705.1. Classification (GTDB taxonomy): domain Bacteria; phylum Pseudomonadota; class Gammaproteobacteria; order Xanthomonadales; family Xanthomonadaceae; genus Arenimonas. Next base: position 5,661 of record CAZXTV010000080.1, read on the forward strand.
GGACAACCGGGACCGAAACGCGGTTTACCGCGAGGTCGCGGTGGCCAACAACCACCCGGAGTGGGAAACGCAGATCCGCGAAACCTTCGCCCGCCAGTGGGTTGCCAGCGCAAGTGCCGGCTGGTGGTACCAGGCCGCCGACGGTTCCTGGAAGCAGAAGTAGGAGCGCCTGCAGGCGCGAAGCCTTCCGGACGTGAGGGTCTTCGACAAGCACCCGGGGCGCGGATTTGCGACAATCCGCGCCCCCTAGTTGTTGGCATCACCCGTGGCCCGTACCCGTTTCAAGCAGCGTCCTCCCTTCGACCTGGAAATCACCGACCTGAGCCACGACGGCCGCGGGGTCGGTCACCGCGAAGGCAAGGCGATCTTCGTCGCCGGTGCCCTTCCCGGCGAAACCGTGCGCGTCGAGCAAACCGGCCGCAACCGCCATTTCGACGAAGGCCACACGCTGGAAGTGCTGGTCGCCTCGCCCGATCGCATCCAGCCCCGCTGTCCGCATTTCGGCACTTGCGCCGGCTGCGTGCTCCAGCACCTGGCCGAACCGCGCCAGATCGCCGCCAAACACGGCGTGCTGATGGACAACCTGCAGCGCATCGGCCACGTGGCGCCCGACCAGGTGCTTGAACCGCTGGTGGACGCCGCCTGGGGCTATCGCCGCAAGGGCCGCTTTTCGGTGCGTTACGTCGAGAAGAAGGGCAAGGCGGTGGTGGGCTTCCGGGAAACCAACCCACGTTTTGTCGCCGACCTGTCGGTCTGCCACACCGTCATCCCGGAAATCGGCGAACGCCTGCCGGCGCTGTCGGCCCTGGTCGACAGCCTGGACGGCAAGCGCGCGCTGCCGCAGATCGAATTCATCGCCGGCGAACAGGGCGTGGCGCTGGTGTTCCGCCACCTCGAAGCGCTGTCGGCCGACGACCAGGCCCGCCTGGTCGCCTTCGCGAAGGAAACCGGCTTCGCCGTGTTCCTGCAGCCCGGCGGCATCGACACGGTGAAGCCGCTGTGGCCCGAGCAGCTGGAACTGTCGTTCGCGCTGCCCGACTTCGACCTGCACCTGGCGTTCCGGCCGCTGGATTTCATCCAGGTCAACGCCGGCCTGAACGACAAGATGATCCGCCGTGCGCTGGAGCTGCTCGACCCGCAGCCGCAGGACCGCGTGCTGGACCTGTTCTGCGGCCTGGGCAACTTCACCCTGCCGCTGGCGCGCCGGGCAGGAACCGTGGTCGGCGTCGAGGGTGACGCCGGGCTGGTGGCGCGGGCGCGGGAAAACGCCGCCCGCAACCAGGTAGCCAACGTCGAATTCCACGCCGCCGACCTGGCCAAGGACCTGGCCGGCGAACCCTGGATGAAGGCCGGCTTCGACAAGCTGCTGCTCGACCCGCCGCGCGCCGGCGCCGCCGAGGTGCTGGCCCAGCTGCCGCTCAAGGGCATCCGCCGCATCGTCTACGTGTCCTGCCACCCGGGTTCGCTGGCGCGCGACGCCGGCTTCCTGGTGCGCGAGCGCGGCTATCGCCTGGTGGCGGCGGGCGCGATGGACATGTTCCCGCAGACCGCGCACGTTGAATCGATCGCGCTTTTCGAGAAGTAGGGCATGGGCATCGAAATCGAACGCAAGTTCCTGGTCATCGGCGAAGGCTGGCGCGCCAGCGTGCTCAAGTCGGTGCGCATGGCCCAGGCCTACATCAACGACATGGCCGCGCTGCGCGAGGCCCGCCAGAACGCCTCGGTGCGCGTGCGCATCGCCGGCGACGCCGCCTTCCTGAACCTCAAGTCGCGCGAGCCGGGCCACACGCGGCAGGAGTTCGACTACCCCATCCCCGTGGCCGACGCCGAGGCGCTGCTGGCGCTGTGCGTGGGTGGCCGCATCGACAAGGTGCGCCATTACGTCGGCCACGCCGGCCACACCTGGGAAGTGGATGAGTTCGCCGGCGACAACGCCGGGCTGGTGGTGGCCGAACTGGAACTGGCCGCTGCCGACGAGGTCTTCGAACGACCCGCCTGGCTGGGCCGCGAAGTCACCGATGAAACCCGTTGGTACAACCTGGCGCTGGCCGAGCGCCCGTATTCGCGCTGGAACGCGCAGGAGAAGACCTGATGCTGGTGATTGGAGTCGGCGGCCTGGTGCTGTCGGACGAGGAGCG
>CAZXTV010000081.1:0-7675 GCA_964643705.1 uncultured Arenimonas sp.
AGCTGCGCCAATGGTAGTGTGGCCTAAGCCATGCAAGAGTAGGTCATCGCCAGGGGCTTTACCCCGAAAGCCCGGTCCAACAGGACCGGGCTTTCTCTTTTCCGGAAACCCCGCCCAGTGCGGGGTTTTTCATTGTGCGCTCGTGCACTTTCCTGACTGGCGACTGAGCGCACGCACTTGCCGCAGGGCGGAACGCGCTGTATCAGCTAGGGATGGTTTTCTGATACGGACACACGATGCCGAACTCGTTTACCCGTTACCTGCTGCCCTTGCTGCTGCTGGCCCAGGCCCCCCTGGTTTCCGCGATGCAGGGTCCGCTGCTGGTCGCGGAAAAGAACCGGACAGCCCAGGGTTCGGGCAAGCAGGCCGTGGCCGTCGACCCGCGGTTGCTCAAGGCCGGCTTAAGCCCCGGCCAGGCCGTGAAGATCGGCCTGGCGGATGACGAGCGCAGCGTGCGCTTCGTGCGCAGCGAACATCGACCCGACGGATTGCTGACCTGGATCGGCGAGGTGGACACCGACGCGGGTCCGCGATCGGTGGTCTTCACGCTAGGCGACGGCATCAGCTTCGGGCGCATTCCGACCAAGGACGGGCGGGCGATGCAGGTGGAAACCGACGCCGGCGGTACCTGGCTGGTTCCGGCTGACGCGGGCGACCACTTCATCGAGCCCCACGGCCCGGATGTCATCCGGCCGCCCGTTCCCGACGCCGCGTCCCTGCGCCTGCGCGCCGAGCAGGAGCGGCGGTTCGCGAAGGCCGGCGGCGAGCCGGTCATCGACGTGGTCGTGGCGTACACCGGCGACCTGCTCGCGCTTTGGGGCAACAGCGCCATCATGCAGGCGCGCATCGCCCAGCTCGAGGCGATCAGCAACCAGGCCTATGCCGACAGCCAGGCCAATGTCCGCATCCGCGTGGTCGGCAGCCACCTGGTGTATTACCCGGCGCGCATCGACAACGGCGACGCGCTGCGCGACATCCGCGGTCCCGTGAACAAACCCATCAAGCTCGAAGTTGACCGCCTTCGTGCCCAGTACGGCGCCGACATGGTGGCGATGCTGCGGCACTTCGACCGCTACCGCCAGACCAGCTGCGGCAACGCCTACCTGCTTGGCTATCACGGCGGCGCCTTCAACCCGGCTGAGGCGTATTCGGTAACCGCCGACCGCGGCTTCGGCCGCGAGGCCTGCGGCGAGTGGACCTTCACCCACGAACTCGGCCACAACATGGGCTCGGACCACGACACCGACACGTCGGAGGGCGACTACGGCGCCTATCCCTATTCGCGTGGATTCCGCAGGACGCTTGAACCCGAGAAGGGCTTCGGCACGATCATGGCCTACCTCGACGGCCCCCAGGCCCGCCTTGGCTACGTGTCGAACCCGCGCATCAATGCCTGCATGGGTGAGCCCTGCGGAGACGCCAGCCAGGCCGACAACGCCCGTGCCTTCGGCCAGGCAGCGCCGATCCTGGCGGCATTCCGCCAGGCCCGCGACGAAACCCGGCCGCGCCTGAGCGTGTCCGATGCCAGCGTGATCGAGGGCAACCTCGGCCTGCAGCCCGTCACCATCAACGTGACGCTGGCCGAGCCGGCCGCCACGCCCGTCGAGTTCGGCGTCTTCACCAGCAATGGCACCGCCGAAGCCGACGGCGACTACGCGACCTTCTGGCAGGACGGCCTGGTGATACCGGCCGGCCAGACCGGACTGCAGGTGCAACTGATGGTGCGCGGCGACACCCTGGTGGAACCCGACGAGTTCTTCGCGATCAACCTGCGCGACGTCGTGGGCGCCGTGGTCGAGGATGGCCAGGGCGTGGTCACCATCATCACCGACGACGATCCGCCCACGCTGTCGGTGCTCGACAGCCAGGTCATGGAAGGCGACGCCGGCACCACGGACGTGGTCTTCACCGTCACCCTTTCGCATCCCTCCACCGGGCCGGTCGGCTTCGAGGCGCAGTCGCACGCCTATGCCGCCGGTGATTTTTCCGCGACCGAAGCCAGCGATTTTTCGTCCGTGCTTCTGCAGGGACTGAGCATCCCGGCCGGCGCGACCTCGGCCCAGTTCAGCATCCCCGCCGTGGGCGATACCCTGCCCGAGGAAGACGAACGGTTTTTCGTCTCGCTCTCACACATCACCGGCGCGATCATCGGCGATGACAACGCCGTGGGCACCTTGCTTGACGACGACGGCGGACCCACCGACCAGCCGCGATTGAGCGTCGGCAACGCCACGGTCACCGAAGGCCATGCCAACCAGGCCATCCTGCGCTTCCCGATCCAGCTGACCCAGGCCAGTGCTTCGCCGGTCACGTTCGACCTGCGCACCGTGGATCGCTCCGCCTTCGCCGGCAGCGACTACATCGCCCGCCAGGACACCGGGCTGCGCCTGGAGCCGGGCCAGACACTGATGTACTACGACGTGGCGGTGCTGGGCGACACCCAGGTCGAGGCCAACGAAAACCTCGTGGTCGTCGCAAGCAACGTGGCCGGGGCACGGCTCGTGCGCCCGCGTGGCTTCGGCAACATCCTCAACGACGACATCCCGGGGGCCGAGCCCGTCGCACGCGATGATCGTTTCGTGCTGCGTGAGAACGCCGGGCCGAGCCTGCTCGACGTGCTGGCCAACGACCAGGCCGACCCCGCGTTCGCCAACGGCGGGCAGCTGCAGATCGTGGTCGCGCCGACGCTCGGCACCGCGACGGTGGATACCGCGGGTACCGCCAGCCCGGCGGACGACCGCATCCGTTATGTTCCGCCCGCCAATACTTCCGGCCAGGTCCGGATGAGCTACCGGTCCTGCCTGGCCGGTGGCGCGTGTTCCGATGCCGACGTTCGAATCACGCTTCGGCCGCTGGTCGACACCGACATCGAGGCCGACGCCAGCGCCGGTTTCCAGGACGAGGCCGGGGCCGGCCTGCGTGCGATGCCCTCGCTGCGCTTCGTCGCGACGCCGCTGGTCGCGCCGATCGTGCGGACGCTGGAAACGCCGGTCGACGGCACGCCGCACACGCCCTGGGACGCAGCGCCCGGCGGAACCGCCTTCACCCTGATGCAAATCCCGGCCGGCCCGGCGGGACGCTGGCGCGTGCTGGCCGACCTCCATGCCCCGGGCGGCGGCGACATCGACCTGCTGCTCGGCCGGGACGGCAACGGCGACGGGCGGCCTTCGATCGAGGAAGTGGACTGCGTCTCGGCCATGAACGTGGCGTTCGAACGCTGCGAACTGGACCTCGAGGCCAACGGCACGGCGCAGTCCTTCTGGCTGATGGCCCACAACCGCGGCACGCGAATGGAGCAGGCGCGCCTGGAAGTCTTCATCGTGCCGCCGACGGCCGGCGACGGCAGCCTGGTCGCCACCGGACCCGGCCGGCTCGCCGCGGGCGAGTCCTTCGACCTGCGCCTGGGCTGGCGCGACCATGGCCTGCTGCGCGGCGAGTCCCGCGTGGGCTACGTGGACGTGGTGGACGCGGGAACGCCGACCGGTGGCTTCCCGGTGCGCGTGGACCGCATCAACCCGGTCAATGCCGCGGTTCCCCTTACGTCCGGTCGCCCGATGACGATGCGCCTGGCACCCGGCGCCGCCCAGGACCGGATCTTCATCGACGTGCCGGCCGGCGCGAGCCGACTGGACGTGCAGACAGCCAGTGGCCAGAACGTGGACCTGTATCTTGCGCCTGCTCCGACCCCGGCCTCGTCGCCGTCGATCGCCGCCGCGCCGGCGCGGGCGACGGCTGCTGCCTCGGGCGAAGGTGCCGGCGGCAACGAAACGCTGTCGATCAGCGGCGCCGGGCTGACGCCGGGGCGCTGGTACGTCACGCCGGTCAACCGCGCTGAGCAAAGCGCAACGCTGACGCTGACCGCGACCGTGGTCGGCGCCGCGCCGATCGTACGTCCTGGCAGCTATTTCAACGCGGCGCGCTCCGGCCACGGGCTTTTTCTCTATCCGGCCGGCGACCAGTGGGCGGGACTTTGGTACACCTACCTGCAGGACGGCAGCAGCACCTGGTATTACCTGCAGGGCCCGGCCCCGGGAGCCACCGGTGCCTGGACCGGCGAACTCTACCGCGCCGCCTGGAACGGCAACAGCAACCACCTGGCCGCGGTCGGCCGCGGCATCGTCACGCCGACCGGACCCGACGCCTTCCTCTTCAGCTACGAACTCGATGGCCAGGCGGGTTCGGAGCCGCTTGCCGCCCTAGGCCGCGGCTGCCCCAGCCTGGCCGGCCAGCCGCTTGACGCCAGCTCGCACTGGTTCGATCCCGCGCGTGCGGGCACGGGCTACAGCGTCCAGCTTTTCCCGGACTACGAGTTCTACGCGGCCTTCGTCTACGACGGCCAGGGTGTGCCGCGGTTCCTGACTTCGGAGGCGGGCAGTTTCCGCGGCGCCGACACCGTCCTGCCCCTGGAGCAGCTCACCGGCTTCTGCCCGCTGTGCGAACGCACCGGGACGCCGGCGCGCGCCGACGTCGGCACCCTGCGCCGGCGATTCGACGCCAGTGGCCTGGTGCAGATGCAGCCCGACGCCATCTATGCCGGAGGGGTGCCCGGCGCCTGGACCGGCAACGACCTCGTGCAGCCCCTCGGCGGCCCGGGCACGACGCAAGGCTGCGCGACACCTTGAGCAAGGCAGCGGGTCGCCCGGCAGGGGCGGCCCGCGGGCTCCTGGCCCCTGGAACCTTGCCCACTGGCGGTGGCCGGACAGGGTCGTTTGCGACTTGTCCCCCCCAAAGGGGGGCTGCTATACTTTTGCGGCTTCAGGGAACGCTACTGAGTCCTACTTGAACCGCGCGTCCCCCCCCGTGTCGCCCCACGCCCATCGGTTGCCGGTCTTCCAGCTGGCCCTCGGGTGCGCCGCCGCCGTCATCGCGGGGGTCTGGGCGGGCAGGGAAGCTGCCCTGGCCTGGCTGGCGGGTGCGGCGGTGATCGCAGCGGCACAGTGGGTCTTCAGCTGGCGAACGGAGCTGAGGTCGCGCTCGGCACCAGCAGCACGGATGTTTGGCCGGCTGCTCCTGGGGACGGTGCTCAAGTGGTTGGTGGTCGGCGCGGGTCTCGTGCTGGCCATGACCCAGGGCCTCGATCCCGCCCATGTCCTCGGGGGCGCGTCACTCGCCGCCCTCGCCCAAATTTTCAGTCTGCCTTGGTTGCTTCGATGAACCGACTCATGCAAGTCGCCGGTGACAGTCCCAGCGAATACGTCACGCACCATCTCCAGCATTGGCGGGTGTCCATTGGCGAGGGCATCTTTTGGAACCTCAACGTCGACAGCCTGATCATGTCGCTGGCCATCGGCGTGCTGGGCCTGGGCCTGTTCTGGTTCGTCGGCCGCCGCGCCACCGCCGGCGTGCCGGGCAAGCTGCAGGCCTTCCTTGAACTGGCCGTCGAGTTCGTCGACACCCAGGTCCGCGACGTGTTCCACGGCAACCGCAAGTTCGTCGCCCCGCTGGCGCTGACGATCTTCGTGTGGATCTTCCTGATGAACTCCGTGAAGATGATCCCGGTCGACCTCGCGCCGGGCATCGCCAAGATGTTCGGCGCCGAATACTTCCGCGCCGTGCCGACCACCGACCTCAACATCACGATCGGCATGTCCCTGTCGGTGCTGCTGCTGATGATCGTCTTCGCGATCAAGTCCAAGGGCGCCTTCGGCTTCACCAAGGAGCTGTTCACGGCGCCGTTCCATGCCGACGGCATGCTGATGAAGATCGTGCTGGCCCCGGCGAACATCGGCCTGAACATCATCGAGCTGCTGTCCAAGCCGGTCAGCCTGGCCATGCGACTGTTCGGCAACATGTACGCCGGCGAGCTGGTGTTCCTGCTGATCGCCCTGCTGGGCGCGGCCGGCGGCCACTTCATCATGGACGTGGGCGGCCTCGGCGGCACCACCGGCGGCATCCTGGCCTTCCTGGGCGCGGTGCTGGCGGGTGCGGGCTGGTCGATCTTCCACATCCTGGTCATCACGCTCCAGGCCTTCATCTTCATGATCCTCACCGTGGTCTATCTGTCGATGTCCACGGAAGCGCACTGATCCAGTTCCACCCCTTAGTTCTTGTTTTCGTCCTAACCCCAACCGACTTGTAAAAAGGATTGCACCATGGACATGTCTCTCGTCGCCGCCATCCAGAGCTCGACCGCCCTTGCCATCGGCATCATCATCGGCCTGGGCGCGCTCGGCGCCTGCATCGGCATCGGCATCATGGGCTCGAAGTTCCTCGAGAGCGCCGCCCGCCAGCCCGAACTGGTCCCGATGCTGTCCGGCCGCATGTTCCTGCTGGCCGGCCTGATCGACGCCGCGTTCATCATCGGCCTGGCCATCGCGCTGTTCTTCGCGTTCGCGAATCCGCTGCTGGCCCAGCTGGCCTGATCAGTCGGGTCGCCACGGTGACGCCGCCGGCCACGTGCCGCGGCGTCACTTGCCTCGTCATCGCGGAGTAGTCGCAATGGAAATCAACGCCACCTTCATCGGACAGGCCATCGCGTTCGCGATCCTGATCTGGTTCTCGTACAAGTTCGTCTGGCCGCCGATGATGGGCGCCATCGAAGAGCGCCAGCAGAAGATCGCCGAAGGCCTGGCCGCGGCCGACCGCAGCAAGAAGGACCTGGCCCAGGCGGAAGAGAAGGTCGCCGAGGCCCTGCGCGAAGCCCGTACCAAGGCCAACGAGATCATCGAGCAGGCCCATGGCCGCGCGAACCAGATCATCGATGCCGCCAAGGTCGAGGCCATCGCCGAGGCCGGCCGCCAGAAGACCCTGGCCCTGTCGGAAATCGACTCGGCCGCCAACCGCGCCAAGGAAGACCTGCGTCGCCAGGTTTCCGCGCTCGCGGTTGCCGGTGCCGAGAAGCTGATCCGCAAGGAGATCGACGGCAACGCCCACAAGGCGCTGCTCGACGAGCTCGCCGCCGAGATCTGAGGTCCAAGCCCACCATGAGCCAAGCCCTGACCCTCGCCCGCCCCTACGCCCGTGCCGCCTTTTCGCTGGCCCAGGACGCGGGCCGGCTGCCCCAGTGGTCGGCCCTGATCGGCTTCGCCGCCCAGGCCGCTGCCGTGCCGGAAGCACACGACGCCGTCGTCCACCCGCTGGCCAAGGCCGACGACCTGGTCGAACTGCTGCTGCCCCCGGGCGACAGCGACCCGAACTTCCGCCAGTTCCTGGCCGTGCTGGCGGACAACCGCCGCCTGGCCCTGCTGCCGGAAATCGCGGGCCTGTTCGACCAGCTGCGTGCCGAAGCCGAGCGCGTGGTCAAGGCCACCGTCACTTCCGCCCAGCCGCTGGACGCCGCTGAACTGGAGATGCTGCGCAGCTCGTTGCGCAAGCGCTTCGGTCGCGAGGTCGAGCTGGCGACGGCGGTGGACGCCGGGCTCATCGGCGGCGCGGTCATCGATACCGGCGAGGTCGTGATCGACGGCTCGCTCCGCACCAAGCTGGCGCGCCTCGGCGCGGCGCTGGCGAACTGAACACGATTTTCCTTTGAACCAAGTGCCGGCCCAGGCCGGACGACCCAGGGATACCCCCATGCAGACGCTCAACCCGTCCGAAATCAGCGAACTGATCAAGTCCCGCATCGAGAAGGTCAAGCTGACCGCCGAAGCCCGCAACGAAGGCACCGTCACCTCGGTGTCCGACGGCATCGTGCGCATCCACGGCCTGGCCGACGTGATGCAGGGCGAAATGATCG
>CAZXTV010000082.1:0-4173 GCA_964643705.1 uncultured Arenimonas sp.
CGCCTTGTGCGAACCGTCCCTGGCCACGCCCATGTCGCCGATGCGCACGCCGCACACCGCGCCGCCCTCGTCGAACAGGGTTTCGGCGGCGGCGAAGCCCGGGTAGATCTCCACGCCCAGGGCTTCGGCCTGCGGTGCCAGCCAGGCGCACATCGCGCCCAGCGAAACGATGAAGTTGCCGTGGTTGGACATGCCGGGCGGGATGACCGGGAACTTCTTTCCGCCGGTCTTGGTGAGGTACCAGAATTCGTCGTCGGTGGCCGCCACGCAGACCGGCGGCGGATTGTCGCGCCAGCCGGGCAGCAGGTCGTCGAGCGGGCCGGGTTCGATGACCGCGCCCGACAGGATGTGGGCGCCGATGGTCGAGGACTTCTCGATGACGCAGACCGACAGTTCCGGTTTGAGCTGCTTGAGCCGGATCGCGAACGCCAGGCCGGCCGGGCCGGCACCGACGGTCACCACGTCGTATTCCATCACGTCACGCTCACTCATCCGGGCAGCCTCCATACGCTCATGTCCGGATTGTCCCGGTTTGCCGACGGGCGGGCAATCAAGGACACTGCGGGGCCAGTCAAGCCACGGAATCATGCGCGCATGACCGCAAGCCCCGACGACCTGCGCCAGGCCCCGCTGTACCGCGTCCTGCACGCCCTGGCCCGCGGCGAAACCACCAGCGAGGCGCTGACCGGCGCCTGCCTGGCGGCAATCGCACGCGACGGCCACCTCAATGCCTGGACCTGGGTCGAGTCCGCCGGAGCCATCGCCGCGGCTCGCGCCAGCGACGACCGCCGCGCCGAAGGCAAGCCGCTGGGTCGCCTGGACGGCATCCCGATCGCGGTCACCGACGCCTTCGACATCGCGGGCATGCCCACCGGCCTGGGCCTGCCCGGGCACCCGGGACTGGCCGCTGAAGACGCGCAGGTGGTGCGCCGCCTGCGCGGCGCCGGCGCGGTATTCCTGGGCAAGACCAACCTGGACGAAGCCGCCTTCGGCACGGTCGGCCGCAACCCCCATTTTGGCGACGTGCGCAACCCGCGCCTGCCCGATCGCGCCGCCGGCGGCGCCTCGGGTGGTTCGGCGGCGGCGCTGGCCGCAGGCCACGCGGTGGTGGCGCTGGGCGTCGACACGCTGGGCGCGACGCGCATCCCGGCCGCGTTCTGCGGCCTGGTCGGGCACAAGCCGACCCTGGGCGAACTCAGTGCCCGCGGCATGGCTTCGGCGCTGCGCCGCCTCGACTGCCCCGGCCTGCTCACGCGTGCCGTGCAGGACGTGGGACTGGTGCTGCCGGTGCTGGGCGGTTACGACGCCGGCGACCCGCGTTCGCGCAAGCGGCGCGTGCCGCTGGCAGCGCCGGACTGGGTGCCCGGTGAACTGAAGGCCGGCGTGGTCACCGACCTCTCGGCCATGGGCGCCGACGCCACGGTGGTGGAAAATTTCAGCGCCCTCATGGCGCGGGTGGCGCCGGTGTTCGGCAGCGCCCTGCCGGTGGCGCTGGAGGTCGCGCCGCTGGATGTTGCTGAAACCCGCCGCGCGGCCCTGCTGCTGATGGAAGCGGAAATCCTGGCCGCGCACGAGTCCCGCCTGGGCGGGGCGTCCGATCGCCTCAAGGGCCTGCTGGAGTTCGCCAGGCGCAAGTCGGCCGCCGACGCGGCGCGCGCGCATCGCCGCCTCGATGGCCACGTGGTGAAGGTGCGCAAACTGTTCGAACAGTTCGACGTGCTGCTGCTGCCCACCGTTTCAACCGCGCCGCCGGCCTGGGGTGCGTCCGAACCGCCGCACCTGGCCGACCTCACCGCCCTGGCCTCGCTGGCCGGCTGCCCCGCGCTCAGCCTGCCGCTGCCCGATGGCCTGGGCCTGCAGCTCGTTGGCGCGCCGGGCAGCGACCTGCGCCTGCTCGAACTCGGCGGCGTGCTGGCTTCGGTCGCGGATACCGGGGAATAGTTTTTGTACGCGGATCAGAGCCGATGGACGCGGATAAGAGCGGATAGAGCTTTTTAGGTTTGTTCTGCTCTATCTGCCTTTATCCGTGTCCATCGGCTCTGATCCGCGTACTGAAACGAACCCCCATTTCCAGCGATCTCCAGTGTCCGACGTCCCGACTCCAGAGGTGAGCCTGTTGCCTGCATGGCTGGCGGCCGACGAGGCCGATGCCTTGCTGGCGGCGTTGCTGCAGGAGGTGCCGTGGGAGGTGCATCGGATACGGATGTTCGGGCGGTGGGTGGATTCGCCGCGGCTTAGTTGCTGGATCGGCGACCCGGGCACGGGCTATGTGTATTCGGGTGCGCGCTTCGAGCCGCGGCCCTGGCCGCCGGCGCTGCAGGCCTTGCGTGCGCGCATCGACACCGCGGCCGGCGTGGCGATGAACAGCGTGCTTGCCAATCTTTACCGCGACGGTCGCGACGCGATGGGCTGGCACAGCGACGACGAACCCGAACTGGGCCCGCGGCCGGTGATCGCCTCGCTCAGCCTGGGCGGCACCCGGCGCTTCGTTTTCAGGCACCGGCGCGAGCCTGCGCGGAAGTTCGAACTGCCGCTTGAACACGGCAGCCTGCTGCTGATGGCCGGCGACACCCAGGCCGACTGGAAACACGCCCTGCCGCGCACGGCGCGGCCGGTGCCGGCGCGCATCAATCTTACTTTTCGGCGGATCCTTCCCCGTCCTGGCTGAGCGAGCGTTCGCCCTCGACCAGCGACCAGCCGACGATGTCGGCACCGATCTGCGAAAGCGCGTCACCAAAAGCCGCCACCACCGGTTCGATGTCGGGGCCGCTGGGCGAGACTTCGGTGCGGAACCGGCGTGCGGCCACCAGGCCGCCACCGCCGCGGTGTTTCACCAGTCGCGCCTGGATCTCGATGACGACCTTGGGCGTACCCCCGTCGTAGACGGTTTCGAAGCTGCGCAGGTCGGTGAAAAGGCCGAAATCCCCGCGTCCGCCGCCCCAGCGGCTGACCGCGGCGATCTTCCCGGAGTCTTCGAAGGCTTCGACCAGCGCCAGCTGCACCAGCTCAGGCGCCGTGTCCGCCCAGCGCGCGCCCTTGTAGGTCTGCAGGCGGTCGGGCGTCGGCCGCACGGCGATGCGCTGGGAATCGAGCAGGGCGTGGGTGTCGGGCGTGCCGACGGTCAGCTGCCAGTCCACGGCCGGCCAGGCCGGGTCGGCCTGGATGCGGGTCTGTGGCGAATAGATGCTCACTTCGGTCTTGGGACCACCGATCGCGGTGCAGCCAGCCAACAGCAGCAGCGCAGCGAACGGGGCGAATCGCAGGGAACGGGTCATGGTTCGAACTCCTCGGGTTCTTCGCGGCCCAGCAGGTAACCGGCCGGATTGTTCTCGAGCTTGTTGGCGAGATCGTCGATCTCGCGGATGAGGCCGCGCAGCTGGCGCATGGTCGGGCCGACCTGGCCCAGGCCGTCCTGGCTGAATTCGGCCCAGGAATCGCGGTTCTCGTTGAGGATGCCGTTGGCGTTCTTGCTGGCCGATTCAAGCTGGCTCAGGGTGGCGTCGAGCTTGTCCACCAGCCCCGGCAGTTCCTGCACCAGGCCCTTGTCGAGGTTGTTGATGGTGCGGTCGGCGCTGGCCAGGGTGGCGTCGAGTTTTTCGCTGGCGGCGCGGGCGTTCTGGATAAGCGCGGAGATTTCCTCGCGTTCGGCGGCGATCGAGCCGGTCACCTGGTCGAGCTGGTCCAGGGTGCGGGTGATGCGCTCGACGTTGGCGTCGCTGAGCAGGCGGTTGATGCGTTCGACGATTTCGTTGGCGGTGGCGGCGATGTTCTGCAGGGCCGAAGGTTCGGTCTGGATCACCGGCACGTCCCTGCCGTTGCCGCCCTCGAGCCGCGGTGCGCCGGGGCTGCCGCCGCTGAGCTGGATCACTGCCACGCCGGTCAGGCCGGTCATGGTGAGCTTGGCGCGGGTGTCGGTGCGCACCGGCGTTTCGGCCGACAGGCGTACGCGGGCGACGACCTTGCGCGGGTCGTCCTTCATCAGCGACAGCGCCCGGACCTCGCCGACGCTGATGCCCGAATACAGCACCTGGCTGCCGGTGCTCAGGCCGGTGACGGCTTCCTGGAAGACGACGTCGTATTCGGCATAGGCCTTTTCGGTGGTGTATTTGGCCATCCACAGTGCGAAGAGCACCGCGAACAGGCACACGCCGAGCGTGAAGGCGCCGATGAGTA
>CAZXTV010000082.1:4183-7666 GCA_964643705.1 uncultured Arenimonas sp.
GGGTTTCCATCTCAAGCCTCCTTGGCCAGGGCGGCCTGCGCAGCGCGTCCGCGCGGGCCGTGGAAATATTCCTGCACCCACGGGTGGTCGAATTTTTCGACCTCGGCCAGCGGGGCATTCACCAGGACACGCTTGTCGGCCAGCACCGCGACGCGGTCGCAGATGGCATACAGGGTGTCGAGGTCGTGGGTGATGAGGAAAACGGTCAGGCCCAGGGCGCGCTGCAGGGTCTTGATGAGTTCGTCGAAGGCGGCGGCGCCGATCGGGTCGAGGCCCGCCGTGGGTTCGTCCAGGAACAGCAGCGCCGGGTCGAGCGCGAGCGCCCTGGCCAGCGCCGCGCGCTTGCGCATGCCGCCGGATAGCTGGGACGGCAGCTTGGCACCGGCGTCCTCGCCCAGCCCGGACATGCGGATCTTGAGCATGGCCAGGTCGTGGATCATGTCGTCGGGCAGCTCGGAGTAGTGCTCCTTGAGCGGCACGGAGACGTTTTCGGCCACCGACAGCGACGAGAACAGCGCGCCGTTCTGGTAGAGCACGCCGGTATTGCGTTCGATCAGTCCCGACTCGCGGGCGCGGTCGGACAGGGCGTCCACGCCCAGCACCTCGATGTCGCCCGCCTGCGGGGTGCGCAGGCCCAGGATCGCGCGCATCAGCACCGACTTGCCGGTGCCCGAACCGCCGACCACGCCGATGATCTCGCCGCGTTCGACGTCCAGGTCGAGGTCTTCGTGCACCACCTGTTCGCCAAAGCTGTTGCGCAGGCCGCGCACGCGGATGGCCGGGGCCGACGGGTCGATGGTTTCGTCGGTCACCAGTTCATCTCCATGAAGAACATGGCCGCGAAGGCGTCGAGCAGGATCACCAGCGAAATCGACTGCACCACCGACGAGGTGGTGCGTTCGCCCACCGATTGGGCCGTGCCCTGCACCTGGAAACCTTCCAGGCAGCCGATCAGCGCGATGACCATGGCAAACACCGGTGCCTTCGCCAGGCCGATCCAGAAGTGGCGCATTTCCATGGTGTCCTGCAGGCGCTGCATGAACATGTCCGGGCTCATGCCCAGGCTGGCCACGCTGACCGCCATGCCGCCGGCGATGCCCGCGACCATGGCCAGGAAGGTCAGCAGCGGCAGCATCACCATCAGCGCGGTGAGCCGCGGCAGCACCAGCAGTTCGATCGGGTCCAGGCCCAGGGTGCGGATGGCGTCGATTTCCTCGCCGCTTTGCATCGCGCCTATCTGCGCGGTGAAGGCGCTGGCGGTGCGGCCGGCCAGCAGGATGGCCGTCAGCAGCACGCCGAACTCGCGCAGGAAGGCAATGCCGACCAGTTCGACCACGAAGATCTCGGCGCCGAAGTCGCGCAGCACCGTCGCGCCCAGGAAGGCGATGACCGCGCCGACCATGAAACTGAGCAGCAGCACCAGGGGCACGGCATCCAGGCCCACCTGTTCCATGTGGTGCACCGTGGAGGTAAGCCGGAAGCGGGCCGGGCGCAGGATCACGCCCAGGGCGGTCTTGAGCGTCAGGCCCAGGAAGCCGACCAGGGCCAGCACCTCGCGCGTGTAGTCGTCCACGGCGAAACCCATGCGGGCCAGCATTTCCTGGACGCCGTAGTCCTTGCGCTTCACCCGCGGCGGGTTCTCGCAGATCGAACGCACGGTTTCGGTCAGCGACTGGTGCTGCGGCTTGACCTCGACCGTGGCCAGGCCCAGGCCAACCTTCACCGCGAAGCGCGAGAGCAACATCGCGCCGGCCGAGTCCATGCGGCCGATGTCGCGGCCGTCGATGTCCTCGGCCGAAGCCGGGGCCTTGTCGATAAGCGCCAGCATTTCCCCCGCATGCGTCAGGGTCCAGTCGCCACGGGCGATCAGGATGCCCGGATGGCGTTCGCTGGTTTCAATGCGGGGACCTTGGCTCATCAACTCGTGCGGGGGCGCGGGGAGGGTCTCAGGATAGCCGAAACATGCCATGCTTCCCCGCCATGAACGCCCCGGTCCTCACCAGCCAGGCCCAATACGAGGCCCAGGCCGACTTCGTGGCCGAACTGGCCATGCGCCTGCACGTCTACGGCACCACGGCCCAGCGTCTGGAAGCGGCCGTCGAGGGCGTGGCCAACCGGCTGGGCCTGGACCTGGAAATCTGGTCGAACCCGACCGGCATGATCCTGAGTTTCGCCGACCCGGTGCGTGGCCAGCAGAACGGCATCACCCGGGTCATCCGGCTCGACCCGGGTGAACAGAACCTGGCCAAGCTGGCGGCCACCGACGCGATCACCGAAGACGTGCTGGGCGGGCGCCACGACCTGGCGGCCGGCGTCGCCGCGCTGCGGGCGCTGGACCGGCCCGATCCCGCCCGCGCCCGGGTACTGGCGGCCCTGAGCTTCGGCCTGTCGGCCGGCGCGGTGGCGGCCCTGCTGGGCGCGGCGCTGCCGGGCGTGCTGACGGCGGGCGTCATCGGACTGGTAACGGGCGCCATGGCCGTGCTGGCCAAGGCCCGTCCGCGCCTGAACGAGGCCCTGGAGGCGATCGCCGCGCTGGTGGCGACCCTGCTGGCGGCGGTGGTGGCGACCTTCATCGAGCCGATCGCCTTCAAGACGGTCATCGTGGCTTCGCTGATCGTGCTGATGCCGGGCCTGATGCTGACCAACGCCGTCAGCGAGCTGTCCGCCCAGCACCTGGTGTCGGGCACGGCGCGTTTCGCCGGGGCGCTGATGATCCTGCTCAAGCTGACCTTCGGCACCGTCGCCGGCATGCAGGTGGTGCGGGTGCTGGGCTGGCTGCCCCAGGACGCCCTGCCGGTGCCGCTTTCGCCCGCGGGCGAGCTGGCCGCGCTGGCGGTGGCGGCTTTCGCCTTCGCCGTGCTGTTCCAGGCCGCGCGGCGCGATTACCCGCTGGTGATGATTTCGGTGTTCCTGGGGTATGGCCTGACCCGCCTGGGCGGCGAGGTGCTGGGCCTGGCCTCGGAGAACTTCGCCGGCGGTGCGTTTTTCGCCGGCATGGGCGTGGCCGCCATCAGCAATGCCTACGGCCGCTGGCGCAACCGGCCCGGCGCCCTGATCCGGGTGCCGGGCATCATCCTGCTGGTACCGGGCAGCGTCGGCTTCCGCAGCCTGAACTTCGTCATGGAGCGCGACGTGTTCCTGGGCCTGGACACGGCCTTCGCGCTGGTGGCGGCGCTGGTCGCGCTGGTCGCGGGGCTGCTGTTCGGCAACCTGCTGGTGCCGTCGCGCCGCAACCTCTGATCACTTGCGGATCAGGAAGTCCTCGAGCTTCTTGCCCTTGGCCAGTTCGGCCGACATCCACTTGGGCGGCATGCCCCGGCCGGCCCAGGTCTGCTCGGCGTTGGCCGGGTTGCGGTACTTGGGCTCGACCTTGACGCCCTTTTGCGTGGACTTCCTGGTCGCGCCCTTCGCGGCCGGCACCCCGGCGATCTCGCGCACCGGGCGGCCGGAGCCGCTGAGTTCGTCGACGGAGTAGCCCTCGGC
>CAZXTV010000083.1:0-3944 GCA_964643705.1 uncultured Arenimonas sp.
CACCCTCGCGCTGCAACGCAAGACTGCGATCAAGCGCTTCGAGGGTTTCGGAAAACGCGCCCTGGTTGAGCAACACCAGACCAAGATGAGTCAGCACTTCAGCTTCACCATCCTGGTTTCCGGCGCTGCGAAACAGCCCAAGGGAGCGTTCAAACCCGACCCGCGCCGATTCCAGACGCCCGATGCGCCGCTCAAGGATGGCGAGTTGCATCTGCGCATGCGCCATGGCAACGGCGTCTCCGCGCAGCCTTGCACGCTCCATCAGTCCGGTCTGCAGCGCACTGAACTCGTCGTAGCGGCCTTGCAGGAAGGCCAGCTCAGCCAATGCCTTGTGCGCTACGTCCAGTGCGGCCCCGTCCATCAGGCGCTGCGCATCTGCCTCGATTTGCCGCCAGATCTCGACCGCGCCGTCGCTGTCACCGCTATAACCCAGTTCGCGCGCCAGCTGGGCGCGTTCCGACAACAGCGGCCCAAGCGCTGGCTCCTGCGCGACAGCGCCGGAAGCCAGCAGCACCCAGCAGAGCATCAAGCCAAACAGACGCATGCCTCGCCCCCCAGATGACCCATCGTCCCGACGAGCTGAATCGCGCACCATGATACCGCCATGCAATTGCTCTTCGTTAAATCACCGGCGACGGGCGATAATGTCGCCATGCATGACCTATCCGACGCGCCTGACCCGCTGATCATCGCCGGCCGCAGCTATCGCTCCCGCCTGCTCACCGGCACCGGCAAATTCAAGGATCTCGACGAAACCCGGCTGGCAACCGAGGCCAGTGGCGCCGAGATCGTCACCGTGGCGGTGCGTCGCACCAATATCGGCCAGAACGCCGACGAACCAAGCCTGCTCGATGTGCTGCCGCCCTCGCGCTACACGATGCTGCCCAATACTGCCGGCTGCTACACGGTGGAGGATGCGCTGCGCACCTGCCGGCTGGCGCGCGAACTGCTCGACGGGCATGCGCTCACCAAGCTGGAGGTTCTCGGCGACCCCAAGACCTTGTTCCCGGATGTGGTGGCCACCCTCAAGGCCGCCGAGATCCTGGTCGCCGAGGGCTTCGAGGTGATGGTCTATACCTCGGACGACCCGATCATCGCCAAGCGACTGGAAGAAATCGGCTGCGTCGCGGTGATGCCGCTGGCCGCACCGATCGGCTCGGGCCTGGGCGTGCAGAACCGCTGGTCGATCCTGGAGATCGTCGAAAACGCCAAGGTGCCCGTGCTGGTGGACGCCGGCGTCGGCACCGCCTCGGACGCCGCCATCGCCATGGAACTGGGCTGCGACGGCGTGCTGATGAACACCGCCATCGCCGGTGCCAGGGATCCGGTGCTTATGGCCAGCGCCATGCGCAAGGCCGTCGAAGCCGGGCGCGAAGCCTTCCTGGCCGGCCGCATCCCGAAAAAGCGCAATGCCAGCGCTTCCTCGCCCCTGGACGGGCACTTCCTCTGAGATGGGCCTGGGCATGACCGGAACCAGCGACCAAGCCCCTCCGGATCATCCCGAGCGGCACCGCCCGATCCGCAGCTTCGTGCTGCGCCAGGGGCGCCAGACCGAGGCCCAGAAACGCGCCTTCGAACTGCACTGGCCAAGCCTTGGCCTTGATTACACCGGCCAGCCGCGGGATTTCGACGCGGTTTTCGGCAGGCAGGCACCGCGCGTCGTGGAAATCGGTTTCGGCAACGGTGAACAGCTGCTGTTTGCCTGCGAACGCGAAACCGCGCGCGACTTCATCGGCATCGAAGTGCACGGACCCGGCGTCGGCCGCCTGCTCAACGCCGCCGCGGCCGCGGGCCTGCACAACCTGCGTATCTACCAGCATGACGCCGTCGAGGTGCTTCGCGACGAAGTGGCGCCCGGCTCACTGGACGAGGTACGCATCTACTTTCCCGATCCCTGGCACAAGAAGCGCCACCACAAGCGGCGGCTGGTGCAGCCCGGCTTCGTGGACCTGGTCTGCCAGCGCCTCAAGCCCGGTGGCCTGCTGCACCTGGCCACCGACTGGGAAAACTACGCCCAACACCTGTGGGACGTGCTGGACGCCGAACCGCGCCTGCACAACCGCGCCGGACCGCGCGGCACGGCGCCCCGGCCCGACTGGCGGCGACAGACGCACTTCGAGACCCGCGGCCTGAAGCTGGGCCACGGTGTCTGGGACCTGCTCTACGACCGACGCTGAGGACGCCGCCCACGCATGGACACCAGCCTCACCCTGACCCGCGACATGATGCTCGTGCTGGGGCTGGTCGGCTTCACCATCGTGATGTTCATGATCGAGCGCATCCGCGCCGACGCCACCGCACTCGTGGTCCTGGTCATCCTGGGCCTGACCGGCCTGGTGCCGGCCAACCAGCTGTTCGACGGGTTTTCGGGCAACGCGGTCATCGCCGTCATCGCCACCATGATCCTGGGCGCGGGCCTGGACCGCACCGGCGCGCTGAACCGCGTGGCCGTGTGGCTGCTGCGTGTATCCAAGGGCATGGAAGAGCGGCTGATTTTGCTTACCTCCGCTTTGGCCGGCCTGATGTCGGGCTTCATGCAGAACCCGTCGGTGATGGCGCTGTTCCTGCCGGTGGCCTCGCGCCTGTCGGGCCGCACCGGCCTGAGCCTGTCGCGCCTGCTGCTGCCGGTGGCGGCCGCGATCGTCATGGGCGGCGGCCTCACGATGATCGGCAACTCGCCGCTGATGCTGCTCAACGACCTGCTGGTGGCCGCCAACCGCAACCTGCCCTCGGGCGTGGCGACGCTGGAGCCGCTGGAGATGTTCGCGCCGCTGCCGGTCGGCCTGGCGCTGCTGCTGGTCGGGCTGGGCTACTGGCGCTGGCTGGGCCAGCGCTGGTTCGCCAAGGCCGAGGACAAGGGCGTGGCGCCCAGCCGCACGCAGAGTTATTTCGCCCGCGCCTATGGCATCGAAGGCGACGTCTACGAACTCACCGTCACCGCCGAAAGCCCGCTGGTGGGAATGAGCGTGGGCGAGGCCGAAGCGCAGCGCGACGCGCCCCTGCTGCTGGCCCTGCTCAGCGGCAACGAGGCCCGGCTGGCGCCGCCGGCCGACCAGATGATCTGGGTCGGCAGCGTGCTGGGCGTGATGGGTCCGCGCGAATCGATCCAGGACTACGCGCAGAAGAACCTGCTGCGCATGTCGGCGCGGCTGCGGCATTTCGCCGACCTGTTCAACCCCAGCCGTTCGGGCATTTCCGAAGCGGTGATCCCGCCGACCTCGAGCTTCCTGGGCAAGTCGCAGTCGCAGCTGCAGCTGCGCAAGCGTTTTGGCATCAGCCTGCTGGCGATCAACCGCGACGGCCAGGTCTGGCGCGAGGACATCCGCAAGATGTCGTTCAAGGCCGGCGACATGCTGGTCTTCCACAGCATCTGGACCGACCTGGCCCAGGCCAGCGAAAGCCGCGACTTCGTCGTCGTCACCGACTACCCCAAGGGCGAACAGCGGCCGCAGAAACTGTGGTGGGCGCTGGCGGTGTTCGTCGGCGCGATGGCCCTGGCGCTGTCGACCCTGGTGCCGGTGCCGATCGCACTGATGGCCGGCGCCGCCAGCATGATGCTGGTGGGCGTGCTGAACATGGACGAGGCCTACGCCGCGGTGAACTGGAAGACGGTGTTCCTGATGGCCTGCCTGATCCCGCTGGGCTGGGCGATGGACTCCACCGGCGCCGCCGGCTGGATCGCCCAGCAGGTGCTCGAACGCATCGGCAGCGACGTGCCGCTGTGGGTGCTTGAAGCCGCCTTCGGGCTGCTGGCCACGGCTTTTGCCCTGGTGATCGGCAACGTCGGCGCCACCGTCGTGGTGGTGCCCATGGCGATCAACGTCGCGCTGGCGGCCGGGGGCAACCCGCTGGCCTTCGCGCTGGTGGTGGCGCTGTCGGCTTCGAACAACTTCCTCAGCGTGTCCAACCCGGTGCTGGCCATGGTGTCGGGCCCGGCCGGCTAC
>CAZXTV010000083.1:3954-7619 GCA_964643705.1 uncultured Arenimonas sp.
ACCGCGCCAAGGACCTGTGGCGCACCGGCGCGCCGCTGACCCTGGTCTACCTGGCGATCGTGCTGCTGATGGTGAACCTGATGTTCTAGCCGGCCGTGGCCACGGCCACGCGCACCGGCACCAGCGACGAACCCTTGCAGGGACCGGCCACGCACTCGCCGTGTTCAAGCTCGAAGCTGGCCCCGTGCGCCGCGCAGACCAGCCGCCCCTTGTCGACCAGGAATTTCCCCGGCGCCCAGTCCAGCCGGCGCCCGGCGTGGGGACAGACATTCAGCCAGGCCTTAAGGACATCGCCCTGGCGCAGCAGCACCAGCGACAGCCGCTCCCCGCCGGCCTCGGCCTCGGTTTCGGACAGGCCCTCGGGCGGCCAGTCGGCCAGTTCGATTAACGAACCACTTACACTTTCCACGCGGCGCCTCGCCATACTTCCGTTCCCCGAGTTTGCCACGGCGACGCATGACCTTCTTCTTCCACCGCATGTTCAGCTACTGCCCTTCGAAGCCGCGCAACCCGCTGCTCAAGGTGCTCGTCGGCCTGTTGGGCCTGGCGCTGCTGTTGGTGCTGGTCGGGTTCGGCCTGGTGATCGGCCTGGGGATGCTGCTGTTCGCCGGCGCCCGCCGCCTGTTCGGTTCAAATCGTCGTCCGCCGGCGCCGCGCGCCGACGTGATCGAAGGCGAGTACACCCGCGTGCGCGATCCGCATCCGCCGCTGCACCTGCGCTGAAACGGTATCCTTGTGGGAGGGACTTCAGTCCCGAAGGGCATCGGGACTGAAGTCCCTCCCACAAGAAGCCACCTGCCGTGACCGACACCGTTATCCCCCTGCCCGCCCCCACCCTGCTGCCCGTGCGCGGCGGTGGCCATTTTCCCGTGCGCCGCATCTACTGCGTCGGCCGCAACTTCGCCGACCATGCGGCCGAAATGGGCGCCAGCGTCGACCGCGGCAATCCGGTGTTCTTCCATAAACCCGCCGACGCCATCGTCGCCAGCGGCGGCGACGTGCCCTACCCCAGCGGCACCCAGGACCTGCACCACGAAGTGGAACTGGTGGTCGCACTTGGCCGCGACGCCAGGGGCGTGGTGCCGGTGGACGGCGCCATGGACCTGGTGTTCGGCTACGGCGTGGGCCTGGACCTCACCCGCCGCGACCTGCAGGCGCGCGCCAAGGCCAAGGGCCTGCCCTGGGACACCGCCAAGGGTTTCGACCATTCCGCGCCGGCGAGCGAACTGGTGCCTGCGGGCGAAGCCGGCGACCTTGGCCAGCGCCTGCTGTGGCTGGACGTCAACGGCGACCGCCGCCAGCAGGCAACACTGGCCAGCATGGTCTTCAGCGTCGCCGAAGTGATCAACGAACTCTCCAAGCTCTATGCGCTCAAGGCCGGCGATCTGGTCTTCATGGGCACGCCTGCGGGCGTCGCGGCACTACAGCATGGCGATACTTTCCACGCCGGCATCGAAGGCCTGGTGGATCTCCAGGGTCGTATCACCTGATCCACCGTCCGGTGTAGATTCCCGGTCGGACCAGAATCCAACGACCGGAGCTATCACATGGGAATGGCCAAGGAATTCAAGGAATTCGCGCTGCGTGGCAATGTCGTCGACCTGGCGGTCGGCGTGGTCATCGGCGCGGCCTTCGGCAAGATCGTCGGCTCGCTGGTCAACGCCATCATCATGCCGGCGCTGGGGTATTACATCGGCGGCGTGGATTTCGGCGACCTGGCGATTGAACTGCAAGCCGCCACCGTGGACGCCGCGGGCACCGAGATCCCGGCCGTGCTGGTCAAATACGGCGCCTTCATCCAGACCGTGGTGGACTTCGTGATCATCGCCCTGGCCATCTTCGTGGCCGTGAAGGCGATGAACTCGCTCCAGCGCAAGGAAGCGGCCTCGCCCGAGCCGCCGCCGGCGCCCAGCGAGGAAGTGAAGCTGCTCACCGAGATCCGCGACAGCCTGAAGTCCCGCTGATACGAAACGTTACACACCGACGCCGGCCCCCGGGCCGGCGTCGCCTTGCCGGAGACACGAAATGCGATCCATCCCCAACCTGCTTGCCCTGTCCCTGCTGGCCGCCGCGCCGGCCTTCGCCACCACCGGCCTGGACGCCGGTGACATCGCCGCGGCCGAAGGCCTGCGCGAGCGCGCGATGCGCGGCAGCGAAGCCTGGAACGTGGTCGAGTCGCTGACCACCGAGGTCGGCCCGCGACTGGCCGGCACCCCGGCCGATGCCAAGGCGGTCGAGTGGGCGAAGGCCAAGATGGAGGCGATGGGATTCGACAAGGTCTACCTCGAGCCCGTGACCTTCCCGGTCTGGCTTCGCCAGCACGAACGCGCCGAAGTTCTGGCGCCCTACCCGCAGCCGCTGGTGGTGACCGCCCTGGGTGGCAGCATCGGCACCGGCGGCAAGCCGATCGAGGCACAGATCGTGGCCTTCGCCAACCTCGACGCGCTCAAGGCAGCGCCCGAAGGCAGCCTGGAAGGCAAGATCGCGGTCATCACCAACCGCATGGTGCGCTTCAAGGACGGGCGCGGTTATGGCCCCGCCGTCGGCGCGCGCAGCAACGGCGCCGTCGAGGCGGCGCGCAAGGGCGCCATCGCGATCCTGATCCGTTCGATCGGCACCAGCACCAACCGTTTCGCCCATACGGGCACGATGCGTTACGTCGACGACGTGGCGCGCATCCCGGCGGCGGCGCTGTCCAATCCCGACGCCGACCTGATCGAACACATGGTCGCGCGCGGCAAGCCGGTGCGCCTGCGCCTGGACATCGGCGCCGAAACCATCGCCGACTACACCTCGCACAACGTCATCGGCGAGATCCGCGGCCGCGACCTCCCGGGCGAAGTCGTCACCATCGGCGGCCACCTCGATTCCTGGGACCTGGGCACCGGCGCCATCGACGACGGCGCCGGCGTGGGCATCACCTTCGCCGCCGGCGCCCTGATCGGCCAGCTTGAACGCGCCCCGCGCCGGACCGTGCGCGTGATCGCCTACGCCAACGAAGAACAGGGCCTCTACGGCGGCAAGGCCTACGCCGAAGCGCGCGCCGCCGCCGGAGAAATCGACGCGCACCAGCTGGGCGCCGAAAGCGACTTCGGCGCCGGCCGTGTTTATGCGCTGCGCGCCGGCGTTGATCCGGCCGCCTGGCCGGTGATCGAGCGGATCGGCCAGGTGCTGGCCCCGCTGGGCATCGCCACCGAACGCACCGGCGGCAGCCCGGGCCCGGACGTGGGCCCGATCGTGGCCAAGGGCGCGCCCTGGGCGCAGCTGGCGCAGGACGGCATCGACTACTTCGACTACCACCACACCGCCAACGACACGCTGGACAAGATCGACCCGCGGGCGCTGGACCAGCAGGTCGCGGCTTACGCAGTGCTGGCCTACCTCGCCGCCGAAACCGACGTCGACTTCGGGACTTTGCCGGTGAAATAAGGGTCGTTTCTGTACGCGGATCAGGGCGGATGCACGCGGATAAGAGCGGATAGAGCCAAAGAAAAATTTGGCCACGGATGACACGGATAAACACGGATGGAGCAAGAGCAAATCAATCGATCCGCTGTTGTCCGCTCTTATCCGCGTGCATCCGCCCTGATCCGCGTACTAGAACTAATCCAACACTTCCGACTGCAAAACTTCGGACGGACGGCCGATCAGGTCCGCGGCGTGTT
>CAZXTV010000084.1:0-2339 GCA_964643705.1 uncultured Arenimonas sp.
AGCCCGCGAGGGCATGTGGGTTCCCCAGCAGCTGCCGGAAATCGCCGGCCCGCTAAAGCAGGCCGGGCTCAAGCTCGATCCCAAGCAGTTGGCCGACCTCACCGGCGACCCGATGGGTGCGGTGGTGGCGCTGGGTGGTTGCACTGCGTCGTTCGTGTCCGCCGAAGGCCTGGTGGTCACCAACCACCACTGCGCCTACGGCGCGATCCAGCTCAACTCCACCGCCGAAAGCAACCTGATGGAAGTGGGCTTCAACGCCGCCAGCCGCGGCGACGAGCTGTCGGCCGGCCCCAATGCCCGCGTTTACGTGATGGACCGCATCACCGACGTCACCGACAAGGTGCAGGCCGCCGCCGGCGACCTGGGCGGCATCGAGCGCAACAAGGCGCTTGAAACCATCCAGAAGCAGCTCATCGCCGGTTGCGAAGAAGGCGAAGGCTACCGCTGCACGCTCTACAGCTTCTTCAGCGGCCAGACCTACCGCCTGTTCCGCCAGGTCGAGATCAAGGACGTGCGCCTGGTCTATGCGCCCCCGGGCAGCATCGGCAACTACGGCGGCGAAGTGGACAACTGGATGTGGCCGCGCCACACCGGCGACTTCGCCTTCTACCGCGCCTACGTCGGCAAGGACGGCAAGCCGGCGGCGTACTCCGAGGACAACGTGCCCTACGAGCCGAAACAGCACCTGAAACTGGCCGGCGAGGGCCTGGAGAAGGGTGATTTCGTCATGGTCGCCGGCTACCCGGGTTCGACCAGCCGCTATGCGCTGTACGACGAATTCCAGGCCGTGGCCGATTGGCAGTATCCGGTGCTCGGGCAGCATCTTCGCAACCTGGTGGGCGTCATCGAAGCCGCGGGCAAGGCCGACGCCGACATCGAGGTGAAGTACGCCAGCCAGATCCGCGGCTACCAGAACGCGATGAAAAACTGGGAGGGCCAGCTGGAAGGTTTCGAGCGCATCGACGCCTCCGCCACCAAGCGTGCCGAGGAAGAGGCCGTGCTGGCCTGGCTGCGCAAGCAGGGCGACGACGGCAAGGCCGGCCTGCAGGCGCATGCACGCCTGGTCGAACTGGCCGCCGAGGCCCGAGCCACCCGCGAGCGCGACCTTCTGGTCGGCCAGATCGCCGGTGGCGGCCTGCTGGGCAACCTGCGCACGCTGCACCGCCTGGCCATCGAATCGGCCAAGCCCGACGCCGAACGCAGCCCGGGCTACCAGCAGCGTGACCTGCCGCGCATCGAAGGCGCGGTTCGCCAGCTCGATCGTCGCTACCACCCGGAAATGGAAAAGCAGCTGATGGCCTACTGGCTGGCTGAGTACGTCCAGCTGCCGGCCGACCAGCGCGTCGGGGAGATCGACACCTGGCTGGGCGGCAACGACAAGGCGGCGATCGACCGTGCACTGGATCGCACCTACGCGGACACGAAGCTGGCCGACACCGACGCGCGCCTGGCCCTGCTCAAGGCCGACCAGGCGGCGATCGAAGGCATGGACGATCCGCTGCTGAAGCTGGCGGTGGCGCTGTACCCGACGATGAAGGCGATGGAAGACCGCAATGACGCCCGTGCCGGCGACCAGAACCGCTACCGCCCGGTCTACCTGGCGGCGGTGCAGGGTTACAAGCGCGACCAGGGCAAGGGCGTGTACCCGGACGCGAACCTGAGCCTGCGCATCACCTACGGCAACGTGCAGGGGTATTCGCCCAAGGACGGCGTGTACTACACGCCGTTCACTTCGCTCGACGGGCTGGTGGCCAAGGCGACGGACGAGGAGCCGTTCAACGCGCCCAAGTCGCAGCTCGACGCGATCGCTGCCATGAGCGACGAAGAGAAAGCGGCGGTGCCGGTGAACTTCCTGTCGGACCTGGACATCACGGGCGGCAACTCGGGTTCGCCGGTGCTCAACGGCAAGGGTGAACTGGTTGGCCTGGCCTTCGACGGCAACTGGGAGTCGGTCAGCTCGAACTGGGTGTTCGACCCGGCGTTGACCCGCATGATCGCGGTCGACCACCGCTACATGGTCTGGATCATGGACAAGGTCTACCCGGCGCCGCACCTGCTCAAGGAAATGGGCGCGCGCTGAGGTCCGCTGCTGCCGCAGGGGCTTCGGTCCCGAAACGATCCACCCCGGAAACGGCGCGCACCCCGCGCCGTTTTCGTTTCGTGGGAGGGACTTCAGTCCCGGGCTTTTGGCCTTGGCCTTCGGCCAAGCAAAGCGCCGCAACCGCAGCAGCCGCGGGCGAAGACGCGACACCTCCTCGACGCCACGTGGTGGCCGATTGGGAAGGCGGTACTTCGGCGAATCGAACCGCTCCCAGTGCTCGAGCGGCGCTTGGCCAGTA
>CAZXTV010000084.1:2349-7555 GCA_964643705.1 uncultured Arenimonas sp.
AGAGCTTCGGGACTGAAGTCCCTCCTACAAGGGGGTGAGGGGATTGGTTTAGAGTGGAGGCAGTCCGCTTCGAGGGGTCGACATGCTGGTCCGTTTCCACGGTGCCGCCGGTGAAGTCACCGGTTCCTGCCACGAAGTCGAGGCCAACGGCCATCGCGTGCTGCTTGATTGCGGCATGATCCAGGGCAGCGACGAAGACGAGCGGCGCAACGAAGACCCGTTCCCCTTCGACGTCGGCGCAATCGACGCCGTCGTACTCAGCCACGCCCACATCGACCACAGCGGCAGGCTGCCGCTGCTGGTGAAACGTGGCTATCGCGGCCCCATCTGGACCGAACACGCCACCGCCGACCTGCTCAAGGTCATGCTCGAGGATTCGGCCAACCTTGCCCAGATGGACGCCGACCGCGACAACAAGTATCGCCGCGACGGCAAGTCCAACCACAAACCCCTTTTCACCAAGGCCGACGTCGCCGCCGTGCTCAAGCAGGTGCGTGGCATCGATTACCAGCAGCCGCGCGAAATCCTCGGTGGCGTCACGCTCACCCTGCGCGACGCCGGCCACATCCTGGGCTCGGCGTCCGTTGAACTGGCCGCCGACGAACCGGCCGGACGGCGCGTGCTGGCGTTTTCCGGCGACCTGGGTCCGCGCGGAACCCCCATCCTGCGCGACCCCGTGCCCGTGCCCCGCGCCGACCTCGTGCTGCTCGAATCCACCTACGGCGGCCGCGAACACCGCGAACGCCAGGCCACCCTCGACGAAATCCGCGACGTGCTCGATCACGCCTGGGCCGACCAGGGCAACGTCATCATTCCCGCCTTTGCCGTCGGTCGCAGCCAGGAGTTGTTGTACTGGTTCGCACGCCAGTGGGACGAATGGAAGATGTCGCGCTGGAAGATCTTCCTCGACAGCCCGATGGCGATGCGCGTCGTCGATGTCTACGGCCGCCACGAGCGCCTGTTCGACGATGACGCCCAGGCCGTCTGGCAGGGCCGTCCGCACCCCTTCAAGATGCCCAACCTGCAGCTCACGCCCGAAGTGGCCCAGTCGCAGGCGATCAACAACATCCGCGGCGGCGCGATCATCATCGCCGGCTCCGGCATGTGCAACGGCGGCCGCGTCCGCCACCACCTGCGCCAGAACCTGGGCCGCAAGCAGTCCCACGTGATGTTCGTGGGTTACCAGGCCCGCGGCACGCTTGGCAGGCGGCTGGTCGACGGCGCCGAGACGGTGCGCATCTTCGGCGAGGAAATCCGCGTCAATGCCGTCCGCCATACCGTCGGTGGCCTGTCCGCGCACGCCGGCCAGTCCGGGCTGATGGACTGGTACGGCGCCATCGAAGGCCGGCCGCCGGTCGTGCTGGTGCACGGCGAAGACGACGCCCGCGAGGCCCTGGCCGAGGCGCTGGACAGGAAGCTGGGCGCCAAGGCCAGCCTGTCCCGCGCGGGCATGCAGCGCGAAGTCTGAGGCCCGCGTGGCCACGGACCCCGGCCAGGCCCCCGACGCCCAGGCGCGTCCCTTTGCCGTGCCTTGCGCCCGGCTCGACCATCGCGCGCCGCTGCGCTGGCTGCGGGCGGGCTGGCGCGACTACCGGCGTGCGCCCGGGCTGAGCCTGCTCTTCGGCGGCGTCGTGCTGCTGGTGAGCCTGGGGATTTCGGCCATGGCCTGGGGCCTGGGCCGTTTCGCATTGCTGGCGGCGCTGGTGTCGGGCTTCGTCTTCGTGGCGCCGCTGCTGGGTGTCGGCCTGTATTGCGTGAGCCGCGAACTCGAGGCCGGGCGGCAGCCGCGCCTGAACGACTCCTTCGTGCTGGCCCGCCGGGTGGTGGGCCAGGCGGGTGTGTTCGCCCTCGCCCAGGGCATCGTGCTGATGCTGTGGTCGCGCGCCGGCATGATGGTCAATGCGCTGGTGCCGATAGAACGCGGCGACTTCGCCACGTGGGTGGAGTTCCTTCTGATCGGATCGGCCGCCGGATCGGTGTTCGCGGCGCTTACCTTCGCCATCGCGGCGTTTTCGCTTCCGATGATCGCCGACCGCGACGTCGACATGGTCACCGCCGGCGTTTCCAGCGTGAACGCCGTGCTGCGCAACAAGCTCGTCGCGCTGCAGTGGGCGGGTTGGATCGCGCTGCTGACGGCGCTGGGTTTCCTGACCGGTTTCCTGGGCCTGGTGCTGGTGATGCCCTGGCTGGCCTACGCCACCTGGCACGCCTATCGGGAAACCCTGGACGCCTCGGCCTGGCCGCGCCTGGACTGACGTCGCGCAGCCCCTCAGGACAACGCCTGCATGCGCCGCTCATGCGCCGCGATCAGCGCCGCACCGCCACCACCCGCCCCACCCAGAGCCGGGAGGGCACGGGGCCCGAATCCCGGCTGTCACCGCCCAGCGCGCGGTTGTCCACCAGCACGAAGACATGGCCTTCCGGCACCCGGGTTTCCGGCAGGTCGCGACCGGGGCCTGGCCCGGTCTCTATCGTCACCCCGGCGGGGGCAGGCTGCAGTTCGCCGTCCACGAATACCTCGCCCAGCCGCAGCGCCACCGACTGGCCCTGGAGCGCGACCACGCGCCCGACGCGCGGACCTTCAGCGCTGGAATAGACCAGCAGGTCGCCGCGGTCCGGCTGGCGGCCGCGCAGGGCGCGGGTGTCCACTTCCAGTTCATAGCCCGCCAGCAACGTCGGCTCCATCGCCCGGGAAGGCACGGTGAGCGTCGTGCGCCCCCAGAGCCGGGCGCTGAAATCCGGGGATGCGGTGCCCAGCGGATTGCCGACGTACACCGCCGCGATGGTCCCGCCAAGGAGCAGGGCCGCCACGGCGAACCAGGCCCAGCGCCGCGTTCGCCGAAGTTTTCCGGGCTGGCCGAGGGGCCGGTTCACGCCGGCGGCACCGGCCGGTCGAAGGGCATCGTCTCCGGACTGACCGCGCCGCCGGAAATGATGAAGGCCATGGCCTCGTCCACGCTCCAGTCGGTGGGCGTCAGCTTGTCGACCGGCACGATTTCCAGGTAGCCCGAGGTCGGGTTGGGCGTGGTGGGCACGTACACCGCGGCCAGCTCCCGGCCGGTGCCGGCTTCACGGATGACCCGGGTGACAAAACCCACGCATTTCATTTCCCGGTGCGGGAAGTCGATCAGCACCACGCGCTGGGTGCCGTCGGGTTTGGTCTGCAGCAGGTCGAGCAGCTTGCGCGCGCTTCCGTAGACGGTGCTTGCCAGCGGCACCCGCGCGATCAGGCCTTCGAACCAGCGCAACATCTGCTGGCCCGCGACGCGGCGCGCCAGCGCGCCCACGGCGATGATCACCACGACGGTGGCGGCGATCGCGAAGGCCGACTGCGCCCAGGGGTCGTCCACCCAGCCCAGCCAATCGGGCTGCGACGTGGCCAGCCGCGCCGACAAGGGCGCCACCACGGGCTGGCTCATGTCCTTGAGCAGGCCCAGCACGAACTTGAAGACGATCCAGACCAGCCAGATCGGCAACAGGGTCAGCAGGCCGGTGAGGAAGTAGGCGCGGAGTCGTCGCATGGCCCGATTGTAGGCTACGCGCCCGGTGCCGGATCAGCGGGCGCTGAGCTCCGCGGCGCTGACATCGCGCACCAGGCGGAAACCGAGGTCGTCGAAGCCGGTGTCGGCGTCGAGGTCGTTGCTCTGGCCCGGGCTGCTGCGGTCGGCGGTGTCGCGCCAGCCCATGCCTGCGGCCAGGCGGCGCTGGCAGCCCCGGGTGCAGTTGCTGGTCCACTCGCGCAGGTTGCCCCGCAGCCCGGCCAGGCCCAGCGGGCTCAACGGCCCCTGGCCGGCATTGACCGTGCCTTCGGCGCCGCAGTCGATGCGGCCGTCCTGGCAGGCATTGCCGCTGCCGCGGTAGTCGGCCAGCGGGCTCCATTCGACCAGGGTCGGCAGGCGGTAGGACAGCCCGGTGCGGCGGCTCAGCCACTGCGCGTAGGCCTGGGCATCGTCGAAACTCACGCAGGCCACCGGATGGTTGCCGGACTGGCTGAAACCCGGGTCGTCCCAGCTGCGCTTCTTCAGGCTGATCGGCACCACGCGGTTGCGGCAACGCGCCGCCGGCCGCTTGGTGGCGGTGGCGAACGCCGCGTACTCGGCGCGGGTGACTTCATTGCGCATGGCGCCCAGCCCGGCCTGGGTGCCGCGCGGCGTGCGCACCAGGATCATGGCGACGCTGCTGTCGGGCAGCGTGTCGCCGGCCTTGGGCAGTTCGATCGCCTTCGACCAGGCCGGTTCCAGGCTGGCCGGGGCCACGTCCAGCGCCGCGGCCAGCAGCTTGGTCGCCGCCACGTGGTCGGCGTCCTGGGCCTCGAGTCCCTTCTCCAGCCGGGCCAGCAGCAGCGGCGGCAGGGCCTCGCGCATCTCGCGCCAGGGTTTGCCTTCGAGCCGGTCCATTTCCGCCGCGAACGGCGCCGCGCGTTCGTAGTTCTGGCGTGCCGTTGCGTCTTCGCCGCCTTCGACGGCGGCGACCACGCGGGTGCTGTAGTAGGTGATCACTTCGTCCGACAGGCGGAACAGGGCCGGTTCGCGCGGCGCCACCTGGCGGGCGGCCCGCAGGGTTTCCATGGCGTTGTCGCCCGCCGGAAGGCTCAGGCGCTGGCGCTGGATCTGGCGGCGGGCGGCGGAGAGCTCGCGGGCCGCGGGACGGGTCGGGTCGTAGTCGAGCCTGGTGGTGGTGACCTGTGCGCGCACCTGGTCGAAGGCCGCGGCCGCGACGGTGTCATCGGCCGGAGGCGGCGGCACGGCTTCGGCGGGGGCCGGGGCGGGCGGCTCCGGGACCGGCGCGACGGCCACGGGCGCGGGCGCCGGCACCGGTTCGGGGGCGGGCAGGGCAGGCGCCTGTTCCACGGTGAAGAAGTCGCCAGCCGCTGCTTCGGGTTCCTGCCGGCCGTCCATCAGCCACAGGATCGCCACCGCCGCCAGCAGGGCCGCCGAGGCGGTGGCCAGCACGGGCTTCCACCAGCGTTCGAACACGCCCTTGACCCGGCCCGGGTTGATCAGCGGTTCGGCGCGTTTGCCGGTGGCGATCAGGTTGAGCGCGCCCCGCATCTGCTGGGCATTGCGGTAACGGTTGTCCGGCGACTTGGCCATGGCCCGGTCGATGAACGGCTGCCAGTGTTTTTTCTCGGGCGCCAGGCGCGGCACCGGGTCCTGCGCGTGCATCAGCGCCAGGGCCAGCGGGTCGGCGGCCTGGAAGGGCAGGT
>CAZXTV010000085.1:0-7495 GCA_964643705.1 uncultured Arenimonas sp.
GTGCTACTGCGAGGGCGGCTTCATCGAGCGCTCGATCGGCGACGTGCACCTGCTGCTGGCACGCCCGGGCAACCGGCGCCCGCAGTACCTGCCCGAACCCGAGGTGGCCTGACATGAAATCGGCCTGGCTCACCCTTGGCAACGTGGTCGGCTTCCAGGCGGTCTGGCTGGCCAGCGTCGCCGGTGCCGGCGCCGGCCTGGCCTGGGCGGGCCCGTTGGCTGCGGTGGTCTTCGCCGCGGCCATGCTGGCCTGGGGCGGCCGCGCGCGTGACGACCTGCGCCTGCTGGCCGTTGCCCTGCCGCTGGGCATCGCGCTCGACAGTGCCTTCGCCGCCTCGGGCTGGCTGGTGTACGCCGAAGCCTGGCCCTGGTCGGGGGTGGCCCCGGCCTGGATCGCGTCGCTGTGGGTCGGCTTCGCGCTCACGCTGAACCATTCGATGGCACGGCTCCGCCAATGGCCCCTGGCCGCGGCGGCCCTGGGGCTGGTCGGCGGCCCGCTGGCCTACTGGACCGCCGCCGGGGCCTTTGATGCCGTCAGTTTCGGCGCGCCGGTGCCGGCGGTGCTTACCGCGCTGGCGCTGGGCTGGGCACTGGTGCTGCCCCTGCTGTTCGCGATCGACAGCCGGCTGGCGGCGCGCGGACCCGCTGGCGGGGCCGGCAAACGGGCGGCGGCATGATGAGTCCCTGGCTCAGCGTCGGCGTGGTCTGGTTCGGCTCGGCGCTGGCGATGGCCGCGCTGTGGGCGTTTTCGATGCGCGTGCGCAACGTCGGCTACGTGGACGTGGGCTGGGCCGGCTTGATGGCGGTGGCGGCGCTGTTCGTCGGCGTGGTCGGCGAAGGCTCGCCGATGAGTCGCGGCCTGGTGGCGATGTTCGGCAGCGTCTGGGGCGCGCGGCTTTGCCTGCACCTGCTGCACCGCGTGCTCAACGAAGAAGAGGACGGGCGCTACCGGGCGCTGCGGGCGGCCTGGAACGGCAGCCCGGCGAAGTTCTTCGGCTTCTTCCAGATGCAGGCCCTCGTCGTGGCCCTGTTCGCCCTGCCCTTCGTGGCCGCCGCGGACAACGACCTCTACCACCTGACCGGCTGGACCGTGCTGGCGATCGTGGTCTGGCTGGGCGCCATGGTCGGGGAGTCGATCGCCGACCGCCAGCTTGCGAAGTTCAGGACGGACGAGGCCAATGCCGGCAAGACCTGCCGGGTGGGGCTCTGGGGCTGGTCGCGGCATCCGAACTATTTTTTCGAATGGCTGCACTGGTTCGCCTATGTGTTCCTGGCGGTGGGCGGCAGCCTGTTCTGGCTGAGCCTGGTTGGCCCGGTGCTGATGTTCGCCTTCCTGTATCGCGTCAGCGGCATTCCGTGGACCGAAGCGCAGGCCGAACGCAGCCGCGGCGAGGATTACCGGCGCTACCAGCGGGAGGTCAGCGCGTTTTTCCCGTGGCCGCCGCGCAAGTCTTCCCCTTCCCCGGAGTAAGCGCATGTCCCTGATCGAACTTTGCGAGCGCGGGCTGGTGCCCGACGCGCTGACCCGCCACGGCATCCGCCGGCTCTGCGCCCAGCGCCTTCGCGAGGAAGGCGCCGATGACCTGGCCCGCGCCGACGCGCGCTTCCGCGAACTGCTCGAGGAACTGCGCCGCAGTCCGATCGCAATCGAGACCGCCGCCGCCAATGAGCAGCACTACGAAGTGCCGGCCCGCTTTTTCGAACTTTCCCTGGGCAAGCGCCTGAAGTATTCCAGCGCCTACTACCCCACGGGCCAGGAAAGCCTGGACCAGGCCGAGGAAGCAATGCTGGCCCTTTACGGCGAGCGCGCCGAACTGGCCGACGGCCAACGGATCCTGGAGCTCGGCTGCGGCTGGGGTTCGCTGACGCTGTGGATGGCGGCCCGCTACCCGAACGCGCGCATCACCGGCGTGTCGAACTCAAACAGCCAGCGCGAGCACATCCTGGCGCAGGCGGCGGCGCGCGGCCTGGCCAACATCGAGATCCTCACCCGCGACGTGGTGCGGCTGGAACTGCCGGAAGCAAGCTACGACCGCGTGGTGTCGATCGAGATGTTCGAACACATGCGCAACTACCGGCACCTGCTGGCGAACATCGCCCGCTGGCTCAAGCCCGGCGGCAAGCTGTTCGTGCACATCTTCGCGCACCGGCACCTGATGTACCCCTTCCTCACCGAAGGCGACGACAACTGGATGGGCAGGTATTTCTTCACCGGCGGACTGATGCCTTCGGCGGACACGCTGCTGCATTTCCAGCAGGACCTGGCGATCGAGGATCGCTGGCTGTTGCCCGGAACGCACTACCAGCGCACGGCCAACCACTGGCTGGAGAACCAGGACCGCAACCAGCGCGAAGTCCTGGACGTGCTGGCGGCCGCCTACGGCGCCGAAAACGCCGAGCGCTGGGCCCAGCGCTGGCGCATGTTCTGGATGGCCTGCGCCGAGTTGTTCGGTTATGAAGGCGGGCGGCAGTGGCTGGTGGCGCACTACCGCTTCAGGAAAGCCTGACCCGGGTTCAGTCGGCCGCGGCGGGCGGCACCATGTCGGCGACCGGCACCAGGGCCGGCGCGTCGGGATCCGGCATGGCCGGCAAGGTTGCGTTGGTCACGGGGGTCGCCGGTTGCCCATCGAGTGACGGCGCCACCGCGGGAACGGCCGCTGCCACCACCACGACCCCGTCCACCGACGCACCCTGGGACGGAACCGGCGCACGACCCGTGGCCACGCGGATGCCCTTGGCCTTCATCCAGGCGTCGAACTCCTCGGCGGTCATGCGCTTGCCGTTCTGGTTCATGTCGAAGCGCCAGGGCGAATTGTCATGCGCGGTCTTTGGCACGTAGGCGGGTTCGGGTGCCGGCGTCACGGCCATGGCCTGCGCGCAGGGCAAGGAGGTCGGCGCGGCCAGGTCCAGATCGGACGCGGCAACCGTGGCGGCAGCGTCGTTGGTCAGCGCGAGATCGGTGACGGGCGCAAGATCGGCCGCCGGCGCGGGCTCGATAGCGGGCGCAAGATCGGCCGCCGGCGCGGGCTCGACAACGGGCGCGACGTCGGTGGCCGGGCTGCACTCGGGCTCGGCGGCAAGCGCCAGCATCGGCACGCAGAACATCATCGAGACAAGAGTGCGCTTCATGATTCACCGCGGGGGAAAAGGGGCTGCGTGAAGCTTAGGCCTCGATAACCCCCATTGCAACGCGCTGGCTGAATGGGATGCACGAAAAAACGAAGCCCGGCGCGAGGCCGGGCTTCGGGTATTGCCTTGGAACCGAGGATCAGTTCTGAACGTTCAGCTCGGTGCGACGGTTACGCGCACGGCCTTCGGCGGTGTCGTTGGTGTCGATCGGGCGGCTCTCGCCGTAACCGTTCGGACCCGCCATGCGATCAGCGCCGATGCCGGCGTTGGTCAGGTAGTCGTACACGGTGCGGGCGCGACGCTCGGACAGGCCCTGGTTGTACTGCTCGGTACCGACGGAGTCGGTGTGACCGGCGACTTCAACCTTCAGCTGCGGGTACTTCTGCAGGATGGCGATGGCCTCGTCGAGGATCACGACCGCGTCCGGACGCAGGGTCGACTTGTCGAAGTCGAAGTTCACGCCCTTGAGGTCGATGGTCAGCGGGACCGGGCAACCGTCCGGACCAATGGCCTGGCCGGCAACCGAACCCGGGCACTTGTCGTCGCAGTTGTTGACGCCGTCGCCGTCGTCGTCCAGGTCGGCGCAGGTGGTCTGCACAACCGGGTCGGAAACCGGGACAACCGGGGCCGGCAGGTTACCGAGCTTCACCAGCACGGTCATCGAGGCCAGCAGGTCGGCGAAGGAGTTGGAATCCGGGGCGATCACCGAGGTGTCGTCGAAAGCAACGCGGGTGCCGATCTCGCCACGAACCGCGTAGCGGTCGTAGTCAGCCTGCATGCCGAAGCCCAGGTTGGCGGCGAGGAAGGAATCTTCGCGCTGGCCCGGCGAGTTCGGGCTCGGGAAGTTGTTGAACTCTTCCTCGGCCTTCTGGTAGCCCACGCCCATGCGGATGTACGGCCACCAGTTGCTGCCTTCACGGATGAAGTGGTAGCGCGAATCCACCGACAGGCCGTACTGGCTGAACAGCAGGTCGTTGTTGGACTTGAAACGCGGGTTCTGGTAGTTCGCTTCCACGTCCAGCGACCAGTTCGGGGTGATGAACTTGCCCAGGCCGAGGGTCAGGTAACCGGTGTCTTCAGTGGCACGGTCGTCGTCTTGCACGTTAGCGCCGATACCGCCGGAAACGTACCAGCGATTGTCGAAATCCTGGGCCATAGCGGACGATGCGGTCGCCATGGCGCCAAGCAGGGCACAGCACAGGAGATTCTTCTTCATGATTTGCTCCATCTTTACTTTGGGGAAAAAGCTCGAACGGTGCGGACCAGGGGTCGGTGCAGTGCCGCTTGAGTCGGACAAACCTTAACGACTGGAATGTTAACGGGAATCTAACAAAGCCCCCGGCGCATGGCAAGGGAAGTTTTTCAAGGGGTGAAAAGGTCCATGAAGCGATGGATCGGGGTCGCTTCGAACCGGGACGTATCCCGGGTGAGGTCCAGCAGCTGCTGGACCCGCTTGGCCGGCAGCTGGCCCGCCATGGCGGCCTCGAACTTGGCCAGCAGGGCCGGGATACCCTCGCCGCGGCGGTCACGGTGGCCCAGGGGGGTATCGATGGAAACCTTGCCGGTGGAGCTGCCGTCCTTAAAGTAAACCTCCACTGAATTGCCGATGTAGCGCTTCTCCGGGTCGAAGTAATCCCGGGTGAAATCCGGGTTTTCGCGCACTTGCATCTTTTCGCGCAGGGCGTCGATCCGCGGATCGGCCGCCACCGCATCCGAATAGTCATCGGCGGTCAGCCGGCCGAAGACCAGGGGCACGGCCACCATGTACTGCAGGCAGTGGTCCCGGTCGGCGTAGTTGTCCAGCGGACCGGTCTTGTCGATGATCCGGGCCCCGGCTTCCTGGGTTTCGATGGCGATGCGCTCGATCTGGTCGAGCTTGCCGGCGACCTTGGGGTGCAGCTGCATCGCGCATTCGATCGCCGTCTGGGCGTGGAACTCGGCCGGGTAGCTGATCTTGAACAGGATGTTCTCCATCACGTAGCTGCCGAAGGCCCGCTCGAACTGGAACTCCTTGCCCTTGAAGGCAACGTCGGCGAAACCCCAGGTCGGGGCGCTGACCACGCTGGGATAGCCCACGCAGCCCTTCATCGCGTTCAGCGCGTGCACAACCGCCCGGCGGCAGGCATCGCCGGCCGCCCAGCTCTTGCGCGGCCCGGCGTTGGGCGCGTGCCGGTAGGTGCGCAGGGCACCGCCGTCGGCCCAGCTGTGGCTGACGGCGTTGATGATCTCTTCCTTGCCGCCGCCCATCATGTGGGTGGCGATGGCGGTCGAGGCCAGGCGGACCAGGATCACGTGGTCCAGGCCGACCCGGTTGAAGCTGTTCTGCAGCGCATAACAGCCCTGGATCTCGTGGGCCTTGATGGCCCAGGTAAGGATGTCGCGCACCGTGACCGGCTTGCGGTTCTCGCGCTCGGCCTTGCGGCTGAGGTAGTCGCCCACCGCCAGGATGGCGCCCAGGTTGTCCGAAGGATGCCCCCACTCGGCGGCCAGCCAGGTGTCGTTGAAGTCCAGCCAGCGCACCTGTACGCCGATGTTGTAGGCCGCCTGGGCCGGATCGAGCTCGTGGTGGGTGCCCGGGACGCGCGCGCCGCCCGGCAGGGACCCGCCCGGCACCAGCGGCCCGAGGTGCTTGACGCACTCGGGGTGGCGCATGGCCAGCATGGCGCAGGCCAACGAGTCGAACAGCATGTAGCGCGCCGTGGTGTAGGCCTCCGACGAGCCGATGTAGTAGTCGGTGACGTAGTTGGCGATATCGACCATGGACGGGTCGGGTTCGGGGCGCTTGGCGGAACGGATGTCTGGGTTGCTCATGGGCGGGCGGTCCGTGCGTGCGTGGGCGAACAATAGCTATGGTGCCAGAAGCATGAACGGATGTCGGGCCCCGGCGCGGCCGCTCCATACGCCGGTGTCTTGTCCGGACCCGCCGATCCGGGCAAGGTGCCCGGAATCGTCCAACGTCGCCCATCATGTCCAGCCAGCCCTACCCCAGCCTCTTCCAGCCCCTCGACCTGGGTTTTTGCACCCTGCCCAACCGCATCCTGATGGGGTCGATGCACACGGGCCTGGAGGACCACGCGCGCGATTTCCCGAAGCTGGCGGCCTATTTCCGCGAGCGTGCGGAAGGCGGCGTCGGACTGATGGTCACCGGCGGCATCTCGCCCAACCTGGTCGGCTGGCTCAAGCCCTTCGCCGGCAAGCTCAGCTGGCCCTGGGAAATCCACAAGCACCGCATCGTCACCCGGGCCGTGCACGAGGCCGGAGGCCGCATCTGCCTGCAGATCCTTCATGCCGGGCGTTATGCCGCGCATCCGCTGCTGGTGTCGGCCTCCAAGGTGAAGGCCCCGATCAGCCCGCTGACCCCGCGCGCGCTTACCGCCTGGGGCGTCGAGCGGCAGATCAAGGCCTTCGTCACCACCGCCAAGCTGGCCCGCGACGCCGGCTACGACGGCGTCGAGGTGATGGGTTCGGAGGGTTACCTGATCAACCAGTTCCTGAGCGCCCGCACCAACCGGCGCAAGGACGCCTGGGGCGGCAGCCCGGAGAACCGCATGCGCTTCGCGGTCGAGATCGTGCGCCGCATCCGCGAGGCCGTGGGCCCCGACTTCATCCTCATCTACCGCCTGTCGATGCTCGAACTGGTGGAAAACGGCTCGGACTGGGACCAGATCGTGATGCAGGCCAAGGCCATCGAGGCCGCCGGCGCCACCATCATCAACACCGGCATCGGCTGGCACGAGGCGCGGGTGCCGACCATCGCCACCTCGGTGCCGCGAGCGGCCTTCGCCGGCGTCACCGCCAAGCTCAAGCCGCACGTCGGGCTGCCGCTGGTGGCCACCAACCGCATCAACATGCCCGACGAGGCCGAAGCCATCCTTGCCGGCGGCCAGGCCGACATGGTGTCGATGGCGCGGCCGCTGCTGGCCGACCCGGCCTGGGCGCGCAAGGCCCGCGAAGGGCGCCGGGACGAGATCAACACCTGCATCGCCTGCAACCAGGCCTGCCTGGACCACGTGTTCGTCGGCAAGAAGGCCAGCTGCCTGGTCAATCCCCGCGCCTGCGCCGAAACCGAGCTCAACTACACCCCCACCACCGCCCCCAAACGCGTGGCCGTGGTCGGTGCCGGCCCGGCCGGGCTGGCCTGCGCCAGCGTCGCCGCGGGCCGGGGCCACCAGGTCACGCTGTTTGATTCGGCCAGCGAGATCGGCGGCCAGTTCAACATGGCCAAGAAGATCCCGGGCAAGGAAGAGTTCAACGAAACCCTGCGCTACTTCGGCCGCCAGCTGGCGCTGACCGGCGTGGACCTGCGCCTGGGCCAGCGGGTGGATGCCGCCGGCCTGGCCGCGGGCGGCTTCGACGACATCGTGCT
>CAZXTV010000086.1:0-7482 GCA_964643705.1 uncultured Arenimonas sp.
TGCGGGCCAGCTCGCCACCGACGCGGTAGACCTCGGCCTGGGCCTTGCCCAGCGCCTCGCTGGCCTCGCCCTGCTGGCTGCGGCAGGCCTCGATCTGGGCCTCGGCCTGGCGCTGGTCGGCCAGCAGCGACTGCAGCTTGATCTCGTCCTGGGTCAGGGCGTCGTGCAGGGACTTGAGGTCGGCGTCGTAGCGGCGGAACTCCAGCGCCTTGAGCTGCGCGTCCTTGTTCAGGCGCTCGGCCTGCAGGGCCTGGTACTGCTCGGCGGCGCGCGCCTGGCGCTTGAGGTGTTCGAGCTGCTTGTCCACTTCCTCGCGCAGGTCGCCCAGGCGGTCGAGGTTTTCGCGGGTGCCCTTGATGCGTGATTCGGTTTCCTTGCGGCGTTCCTTGTACTTGGAGATGCCGGCGGCTTCTTCCAGGTACACGCGCAGGTCCTCGGGCTTGGCCTCGATGATCTGGCTGATCATGCCCTGCTCGATGATCGAGTAGCTGCGCGGGCCCAGGCCGGTGCCCAGGAACAGGTCGGTGATGTCGCGCCGGCGGCAGCGCGCGCCGTTGAGGTAGTAGTTGGACTGCCCGTCGCGGCTGACCAGGCGCTTGACCGAGATTTCGGCATACCGCGCGAACTCGCCGCCGATGGTGCCTTCGGTGTTGTCGAAGATCAGTTCGACCTGGGCCTGACTGACCGGCTTGCGCGAGGACGAGCCCGAAAAGATGACGTCGGTGAGCGAATCACCGCGCAGGCGGCTGGCCGAGCTTTCGCCCATGACCCAGCGAACCGCGTCGATG
Source organism: uncultured Arenimonas sp. (assembly GCA_964643705.1). GTDB lineage: Bacteria > Pseudomonadota > Gammaproteobacteria > Xanthomonadales > Xanthomonadaceae > Arenimonas. The sequence continues at coordinate 789 of CAZXTV010000086.1, forward strand.
ATGTTGGACTTGCCGCAACCATTGGGCCCGACCACGCCGGTCATGTTGGTCGGCAGGTGCAGCACCGTGGGGTCGACGAAGGACTTGAAGCCGGAAAGCTTGATGGTGGAAAGGCGCATTGATCGGGGTTCTCAGTCGACCGGACGAACCGGCCGGCCACGGGGCGTTGTTCGCGCCCCGCCGCAGGGTCCAGGGGAAGTCCACGAACCGGTCCGCCGCCCACGCCAAGATGTTGATTTCATTGGCAGAGCGCGGTCCCCGGTGCGCGGCCGACGGGCAGTATAACAGCGGCCCGGCAGGGCCCGGCGATCGCCGGGCTCAGGTTTCTTCGGGGGTGCGGGCCTGGATGGACAGGGCGTGGATGTCGCTCTGCATCAGCGGCCCCAGGGCCGCGTACACCTTGCGGTGCCGGGCCAGCGGGGCCAGGCCGGCGAAAGCGCGGCTGACGATGCTGACCTTGAAATGGCCGCGGCCGTCGCGGGCGCCGGCGTGGCCGGCATGGCGGTGGCTGTCGTCGACCACGTCCAGGGAATCCGGGGCCAGCGCCGATTCGAGCATGGCGCGGATGGCCGCCGGGCGTTCTTCGCGCGGCAGGCTCATGGCAGCACCAGCCGGAATGGCCAGACGTCGACCTGGCTGTAGACGCCCGCTTCAAGGTAGGGGTCGGCTTCGGCCCAGGCCCGGGCGGCGGCGAGATCGGCGAATTCGGCCACCACCAGGCTGCCGGTGAACCCGGCGGGGCCCGGATCTTCGGCATCGATGGCCGGCAGCGGTCCGGCCAGCTTCAGACGGCCCTGGGCTGCCAGCGCCTGCAGCCTGGCCAGGTGCGCGGGCCGGGCTTGCATGCGCGCCGCCAGGGCATCGGCCCGGTCAGTGCCCTTGATGGCGTACCACATTCGGACCCCCCGGTTCCGCCCCTGTTGGCCGGCATTATGGCCGAATCGCGCGCAATCGCGCGAACCAGGGCCGGAGCGGCGACAATGGCGGCAGCCTCAGCGCCGGAGACGGCATGCCCCCGCTTGACGACTTCCTCGTGCTGGCCGAAATCGACGATCCGGCGCCGATCGCGCCGCTCTACCAGCGCACCTGGGGCGCGGCGCCGCCGGATTTCGAGTTCCATGCGGTGGCGTTCCACCGACGCGGCGACGACAGCATGGTTCCGGTTTCCTACCTGCACCTTTGGTTGCGCGAGCAGGCCTGCCTGCTCGGCGGCGCCTGCACCGACGGGCCGGCGATCGCCGCGATGCCCGCGGACCAGCGTGAGCGCCTGCGTTCCGCCGGCGGCGCGATGCTGCAGGTGACCCGGTTCGCGATTGCACGGTACGGGGACCGCTGCGACGGATTCTTCGGCCATTGCGGCGACAACCGGTCCTGGGCGGTGCTCGCCCGCGCCGGCTTCGAACCCACGCGCCATGCCAACCGCATCGTGCACTGGCACCGGCCGCTGCCCGAAGCGCGCAAGCAGGTGCTGGTGCAACGGGTGCTTGGCTTCGGGACCTTCTGAAGGCTCAGGCCAGTCCGGCCAGCAGCGCCTCGAACTGTTCGGGTGACGACCAGTGCAGGCCACAGACATACCTCGGCAGGTGCCAGGGATCGCTGCCCGGCCCCACCGCCCCGCCCTGCGTGCCGAAGGCCGCCTGCAGTCCCAGGCCGGCGCCGTAGCGCGGAAACCAGTCGCGCACCAGGAAATCCGGCGCGTGGCCGTAGGGATAGGCGAACAGCGGGCAGGCCCCCGGCCCCAGCCGCGCCGCAAGGTAATCGACGGCCTGGCTGATCTCATAGCGGGCGCGCTCGTCGTCATCGACCACGTGGAAATCACCGCGCGGCATGCCCCCCGGGCCTGCCTCGCCCATCACCGGATGGTTGTGGTCCCAGCTGTGGTTGCCGATGGCGATTCGCCCCGCGGCCAGGGCCGGCGCCCACCAGTCTTCGTCCATCCAGCCCAGGCCATGCAGGCAGTCACGGTCCATGCGCGCCCGGGCATCGGGGCAGGCGATCACGAAACAGGTCAGGTGGCGATCGGGCTGCGCGGCGTGCGCGTCGAGCAACCCAAGGAAGGAAAGCTGCCGCCCTTGCCCCGGGTAGTCCACGTCGCGAACGTCCAGAACGGTGCCGTCGTCGCAGCTCAGGGCCAGGCAGCGCCTGAGGTCGCGATCGGCCAGGCCCAGGCGCTGGTCGACCACCCACTGCAGCGGAACGACACGCCAGCCCAGGCGCGTGGCGGTGGCCAGGTCGCTGGCGAAGGCCACGTGGTCGTTGCCCGCGTAGTCGGGCCCGCCCACGGTGCTGGCGTGGTAGGTCAGCACGGGCACCTGCCAGTCGCGCGCGGTCATGGCAGGTGCATGCCCTTGTAGCGCGTGTTGTGCGGTTCCCGCAGTTCGTCTTCGGGCCGGTGGGTCGTGTAGTAATACATCGCGATCGACCGTCGCCAGACACCCTCGGGCGTGGCCAGCGGCGCCGGGTGGCCGTGGAAGGTGTCGCTGCGGGTATTGAAGATGACCGCGCGGTTGAACAGCGGCGCAATCGATTTCTCGCGGCGCGCGGCGTCCGTGGACCACAGCTCCAGGTCACCGCCCCAGGCCGGGTCCCAGCCATCATTGAAATACAGCAGCAGGTTGATGCGCCGGTGCGCCTGCAGGCCCGGGTGCCAGTTGAAATCGGCGTGCACGCCCAGGTGGCCGCCGGGGCCGACCAGGTGCACGCCACCACCCAGGAGCTGCGGATCGGGCAGCAGGTGGCCGATACCGGTCAGCGCTTCGAGGAAAAGCAGCATCGGCCCGGCATTGAGCTCGTGCAGGGCGCGGCAAACGGTCTCGGGCAGTTGCTCCTCGCGGGAACTGGCGAGCTTCATCTCGAAGCCGTCCGCGGCATAGCGGTCCCAGGCCACGCCGCTGTCGGCGGCCGGGATGGCGTCGGCCAGGACACGCGCGGCGGCCGGCTTGAGGAAATCGTCGATCACCAGATGCGGAAAAGGCAGCGCCTGCCGGTAGGCCTCCCCTTCGCGCTGCGCCAGCGCCAGCAGCCGTTGCGTGTCGTAGATGAAATCCATGGCGGCGATGATGGGGTCTCGCGCCGCGGGCCGCCAGCGCTATCCCTGCGGGGTCCGGGACGGGCACAATCGGGCATGGCAGAAAGATTGATGGTCCACCCGATCAACCCGCAGCAGCGCCTTGTCGACAAGGCGGTGGCCGTCATCCGCGGCGGCGGGCTGGCCCTGGTGCCGACCGATGCCGGTTATTCCCTGGCCTGGGGCCTGGAGGCACGGGACGCCGAAGAAAGGGTCCAGCGCCTGCGCGAACTGGACAGCCGGCACCCTTTCACCTTACTCTGTCGCCAATTGAGTGAGGCTGGCCGCCTGGCCCGGCTCGACGATCCGGCCTTCAGGCTGCTCAGATCGCTGACCCCGGGGCCATGCACGTTCATCCTGCCAGCCTCCCCGGACCTGCCCAAGCGCATCAAGAACGCCGGCCGCAGCAAGCGCCGCGACATCGGCATCCGCCTGCCCGACCATGGCGTGATCCGGATGGTGCTTGAATCCGTGGGTGAACCCCTGTTGTCCACCAGCCTGGTGCTGCCGGACGAAGAACATCCGAACAGCCACGAGGCCGAGAAGGTCGCTGAACGTTGGTTGCGTTGGGTCGATGTGATGCTGGACGCCGAGGACTGCGAACCCGGGCCCACCAGCATCGTCGACTGCACGGGCGAGCAGCCCGACGTCATCCGCCAGGGTTTCCACCCCGTGGCGCTGTAGCACCCGAACACCCGGGCCGGAGGGGCCCCCGCTCGATGAGAGCCCACGAACATTGCATGAGCCGCCGATGAGCGAACCGATCGCGCAGGACGCCGCGCGCGCCCCGCAGCCCCAGCAGCAGGAGATGCCGCTGGCGCTGGTGAAGGGCCAGCCGGTGCTGCAGATGCCGCAGGACCTGTACATCCCGCCGGATGCGCTCGAGGTCTTCCTCGAGGCCTTCGAAGGCCCGCTGGACCTGCTGCTTTACCTGATCCGCCGCCAGAACCTGGACATCCTGGACATCCCCGTCGCCGAGATCACCCGGCAGTACGTGGACTACATCGGGGTGATGCAGGACATGCGTTTCGAACTGGCCGCCGAGTACCTGGTGATGGCCGCGATCCTGGCCGAGATCAAGTCGCGCATGCTGCTGCCCCGGCCGCCGCTGGAGGAAGGCCACGAAGCCGACCCGCGCGCCGAACTGGTGCGCCGCCTGCAGGAATACGAGCGTTACAAGAAGGCCGCCGAGGACATCGACCAGCTCGACCGGCTCGACCGCGACACCGCCCTGGCTTCGGTGCACGTGCCCGACCGCAGTGCGGTGAAGGCGCCGCCGCCGGTGGACCTGACCGAAATGCTGCTGGCCCTGCGCGATGTATTGAAGCGGGCCGACCTGTACACCCACCACGCGATCCGCCGCGAGGCGCTGAGCGTGCGCCAGCGCATGGGCGAGGTGCTCAGCAAGCTCTCTGACCGCCAGTTCCACGCGTTCCAGACCCTGTTCACCGTCGAGGAAGGCCGGCTGGGCGTGGTGGTGACCTTCCTTTCCATCCTCGAGCTGGCCAAGGAACAGCTGCTCGAGATCGTGCAGGAAGCGCCGCTGGCGCCGATCTACGTCAAGTCGCTGGCCGCCGGCGACGATCAAACCGACGTCGAAGCCGCCCTGCCCGACCCGACTTCCGACGACACCGGCGCCGATGCGCCGAACGACTGACCCAAGACCCGCGAGCCCCATGGACCAGACCCTGATCCGACAAATCGTCGAGGCCGCCCTGCTGGCGGCACCGCAACCGCTTACCCTTGCCCAGCTGGCCGGCCTGTTCCCCGAGGACGAGCCCGCGCCCAACGGCAGCCTGCAGCAGGCCCTGGACGACCTGCGCGAGGGCTGCGCCGGTCGCGGCGTCGAACTGGTCGAGGTGGCCTCGGGCTTCCGCTTCCAGGTCCAGCAGGACGTGCACGCCTGGGTCGCCCGCCTGTGGACCGAACGCCAGACCCGCTACACCCGCGCCACCCTCGAAACCCTGGCGATCATCGCCTACCGCCAGCCGATCACCCGCGGCGAGATCGAACAGATCCGCGGCGTGGCGGTCAGCACCAATACCGTCAAGCTGCTCGAGGAGCGCGAATGGGTGCGCGTGGTGGGCCACCGCGACGTGCCCGGCAAGCCGGCGCTGTTCGGCACCACCAAGGCGTTCCTGGACTATTTCGGCCTCAAGAGCCTGGACGAGCTGCCGCCGCTGGCGGAGCTCAAGGACATTTCCGAACTCGAGCCGCAGCTGCCCTTCGACATGCCCGCCGGCGTCGCCGCCGCGGCCGTGGCCCAGGACATCGCGGCCGATCCCACCCCTACTGAAGAGGCCGGCGAAGACGCCGCGCCGGAGCAATCGTCATGAGCGACACCCCCAAGAAAGTCCTTTCCCTCAAGGAGAAAGGCAGCACGTCCACCGCCATCAAGGCCGAAGAGCGCCTGCACAAGGTGCTGGCCCAGGCCGGCCTCGGTTCCCGCCGTGCGCTGGAAGAGCGCATCGCCCAGGGCCTGGTCAAGGTCAATGGCGAAGTCGCCCGCACCGGCCAGTCGGTCTGCAGCGGCGATCGCATCGAACTCGACGGCAAGGTCTTCGTGGCCAGCGCCCTGACCGAACCGGCCCGGGTGCTGCTCTACAACAAGCCCGAGGGCGAAGTGACCACGCGCGACGACCCCGAGGGCCGCGCCACCGTGTTCGAGGCCCTGCCGCGCCTGAAGGGCTCGCGCTGGATCGCCGTCGGCCGCCTGGACATCAACACCACCGGCCTGCTACTGCTCACCACCGACGGCGAGCTGGCCAATGCCCTGATGCATCCTTCCTCGAACATCCAGCGCGAATACGTCTGCCGCATCCACGGCGAGGTCGCCGAGGAAGTCGTGCAGCGCCTGGCCAAGGGCGTCGAGCTCGAAGACGGCGTGGCCAAGTTCGATTCGATCGAACGCATCGGCAGCTCCGATTCGCATGCCTGGTTCAACGTCGTGCTCAGCGAAGGCCGCAACCGCGAAGTGCGCCGGCTCTGGGAGTCGCAGGGTTTCCAGGTCAGCCGGCTCAAGCGCGTGCGTTATGGTTCGACCCCGCTGCCGCGGCCGCTCAAGCGCGGCCACAGCGAAGAACTGCCGCAGGCGCAGGTGGACAAGCTGCGCGCGCAGTTCAAGCTCGAGGACAAGCCGGCGGTGCTGACGCTGCAGCCGGTGATCGGCCAGCGCAAGTCGCGCCCGACCGAAATCCGCGTCGGCAAGGACCGCAAGCAAACCTCCTACGTCAACGGCTCGATCGATGAAGAATCGCGCGAGCTGCGCCGCTTCGACAATGTCCGCGAAGAGCCGCGTGGCCGCGGCCGCGGTCGCCCCGGTGGCGGCGCGGGCGCCGGCCCCGGCAAGGGCAAGCGTGGCCCGGGTCGCGGCGGCGCCCGCGACGACAATTTCGGCAACCGCATTGGCGGGCCGGGCCAGGGCCCGGCAGCCAAGCACGGCAAGCCCCGCGGCCCGCGCGGCGACGCGCAGCCAACCCACCACGGTGGCCATGACGCCAATCCGGCAGCCTTCCGCAGCTGGTACGTGCCCGATGGCGTGGAAACCGGCTCCAAGGTCGCGCCGCCGCGCGCCGCGCGCGCCGGCAAACCCGCCAGTCCCTACGGGGCCCGCCCTGCCGCCGGCAA
>CAZXTV010000087.1:0-7405 GCA_964643705.1 uncultured Arenimonas sp.
AATAGGCGTAGGACAGCTCCAGCGCGTAGTCGCCGTTCTCCGGCTGGCGGTGGCGCAGCGCCAGGCTGTGGCGCAGGTAGTTGTGCATCGCGGTGTCGGCCTTCTCGAGCTGGCCGCGCTCCCAGGCCACGTAGCCAACCCAGAACTCGGCCTGCCCGAGTTCGAACAGGTAGTCGTTGTTGGCCGGCTCGGCTTCGTGCAACTGCCGGGCCTGGGCCAGCGCCTGTTCGAACGAGGCCAGTGCCGCTTCGAGCTTGCCCTGGTTGAAGCGCACGTCGCCGATCTGCTTGAGCGCGACGGCGCGGGCCAGCAGTTCACCGGGCGTGCCGCGTTCACCCAGCGTCGCGAAATAACCCATGGCCTCGTCGCCGACCGAATCGAGCAACTCGAGCTTCCCGATCGGCTCGAGCTTGCTTCGAAGGTCGCCGAGCATGAAGCCGATCAGGGCCTCGGCCTGCTGCCGTCGCATCTCCGATTCCTGCCGGGACTTGAAGGCATACAGCGCCAGTCCCACCGTGATCGCTGCGATGGCCAGGGAGGCCACCGCCACGCCGGCCCAGTTGCGCGCCTGGCGTTGGGCATCACGGCGCTTGAGTTCGTCAACGCCGACGTCCAGCAGGCCGGCGGCGATTTTCAGCATCGCATTGCGGCGCCCGTCGCCGGCGGGCGTGGCGTCTGCCGCCAGCGGTTCGTGCAGGACATTGCCGTTCTCGTCGCGCAGCAGGGCCGGCGGGAAGGCGCATGACGCCGAGTCGATGTCGGGCTGGCCGGCGACGAGGTAGCAGTAGATCCGGTGGCCGCGGCCCGAGGCGCGGAAATGGCGGATCTCTTCGTTGACCCAGCGCGAGGCCGCCGCCGCCGGGGAACAGACCACCACCAGGGCCTCGGAGTCATCCATGGCCTGGCGGATCGAGTCGGACAGGTTATGGGCCGACGCCAGTTCGTCCTGGTCGCGGAACACGGGATACAGGCGGGGCGGGAGGTCCGGCCTGCTGGCCCGCAGCGCCGCCGGCGGGCGATAGCGCTCGAGCGTGCGCTGGAGCCAGCGCGCGGCCACCGCGTCGGTGTGGCTGTAGCTGATGAAGGCGCGATAGCGCCGCTGCGGTTGCAGCATCATCCGCCCGCGGACCGGCGTGGGGTCTTGGCCAACGGGTTCGTCCATCGTTTGTCCTGTGGTCAGAAGCTGGAACCGGACTGTTTGAGGAACTCGATTTCTTCCGGTGTCGACTCGCGGCTAAGGAACGTGTTTCGGTGCGGGTAGCGGCCGAAGCGGTCGATGATGGCCTTGTGGGCCAGTTCAAACTCCAGGTTCGTGGCCGGCGCGTGCTCGCGGTAGAGCACTTCGGCCACTTCGTGGATGCGCGCCGATTCGCTGTGCATGTAGGGCAGCAGCAGGAAGCTGCGCTGGGTCGGCGTCAATGCCGCCAGGGCACCGGCGGCCACCGCTTCCTGGGCCAACACCAGGGCGGCCGGGTCGCAGGCGAAGGCGGCTGCGCTGCCGCGGTGGATGTTGCGGGGGAACTGGTCGAGCACGATGATCTCGGCCAGCCGACCCTTGCCGTCCTCGCGCCAGGCATAAAGCTCGCCGGCGGCGGCTTGTTGCAGCAAGCCGAGGAAGCGGTCCCGGATGATCGCATCAAACTCCGGGTCGGCCTTCCACCACTTTTCGGGCGGGGTTTGATCGAACCAGAACGCCAGCACGTCATGCGGCGACATGGATCAGCCCCCCGCCGCGGCGCGGTCCCAGCGCCGGCCGACCAGCACGGCCAGGCTGATGCTGGCCAGCACGGCGACGATGCCCAGCGCGGCGAACCAGAGCGGGTGCGGGATCATCGCCAGGTTGGCGACGACGGCCGCCAGCACCAGCGCACCGACCACCGCCGCGAGCACGCCGCGCCGGCCCGGTGCGATGCGCGCCGCAACCAGCCCGCCGGCGTACGCGCCCGCCGCCCAGGCGAAAAGCACGAACAGGAACGCGCCGGCCGGCATCGAGGCAACCGCGGCCTTGACCTGTTCCAGGTTGCCGGGGTCCAGGCCTGCCGGCGGGGGATAAACCGCATGTCCCAGGGCCTCGAAACCGGCCACGACGAAGCCGGCGACGATGGCGCCGGCGAGAAAGGCCAGGAGGTAGCGAAGGATCTTCATGGCGTGTTCCGGTGGCGGGCGATGCCTGAAGCCTAGGTTGCGTGGGCAGGCCCGGCAACTGGTCGCGCCGCTACCGGCAGGCGCAGGGTGGCGAGGGCACCATCGCCCTCACGGTTGGCCAGGGTGGCGCTGCCCCCATGCAGGGCGGCGACTTCGGCGACGAAACACAGGCCCAGGCCGCTGCCGCGCTGGCCGCCGTCGGGGCGGGGCAGGGAATAGAAGCGCTCGAACGCACGCGCCAGGGCGTAGTCGGGCAGGCCCGGGCCCCGGTCGCCGACTTCAAGCAAGACGTCTTCGCCGTCGCGCCTGGCCAGCAGTTCCAGCCTGCTGCCCGCGGGGGCGAAGCTGGCGGCGTTTTCCAGCAGGCTGTCCAGCGCCTGGCGGAGCAGGAAGGCGTCGCCGGTCAGTGCCAGTCCCGGCTCGGCCCCCGCATGGATCGACAATCCCCGGGTGCGCAGCGTGGGTTCCAGATCCCGCGCCACTTCGTCCAGCAGTTCCGGCACGCGGATGGACGCCGGGTTTTCCAGGGCTTGCTGGTGTTCCAGCGCCGCCAGCGAAAGCAGGCGCTGCACCATCTGCGTCAGGCGACCGGCCTGGGCGCCGATGGCCTGGGCGAAGCGGGCCTGGTCGGCCTGCGGCATCGGCGACTCGAGCAGTTCGGCGCTGGCGCGGATGGCCGCCAGCGGGCTCTTGAGTTCGTGGGTCAGGTCCTGCACGTATCGTTCGACGTACTGCTTGCCCTCCAGGCGGGTGCGCATGGTTTCGAGCGCTTGCCCCAGTTCAGCGAATTCGCCGGCGGCAGCCGGCAGGGTGGCGCGACGGCCTTCGGTGACGGCCTGTGCATAACGTCGCAGCGCGTCGAGCTGCCGGCCTATCCAGGTCGCGGTGAACGCGCCCACCAGCAGCGCCACGCCCAGCAGGCCGATGCCCCAGGCCATCACCGTCACCTGGCTGCGTTCGATGAAGGGAGACATCGCCTGGTTGGGCTTGGCGACGGTGAGCGAACCGACGATGCGCCCTTGCTCGTCCCGTACCGGCGCCGCCACGTGCATCACCGTTGCGTCGGGTTGCCCGGGATCGGGCGCCGTGGAGCGCGCCCCGTAGCGACCGCGCAGCGTCAGGTGGACATCGTTCCAGCGCGAATAATCCTGTCCCAGCGCCTCCCCGTGGCTGTCGAAAACCACGATGCCGTCGCCATCGGTGACATAGACCCGAAGCGGCGATCGGCCCGCGGTGAAGCCCCAGATGGCGGCGCCGGGCTGGCGGGCCAGCGCGGCATCGATCCGCCGGGCGAAGCGCGCGTTGCCGATGTCGCCGGCCAGGAAATCGTCCGTCGCCAGTTCCGCAAGCAGGTTGGCCGTGTCGACCAGCGCCGCTTCGCTGGTCTGGCGTACGCCGGGCTTCACCTGGGCGACGAATACCTCGGTGACCAGCAGCGCCCCCAGCAGCACGACGGCCAGGTAGCCCAGCAGGATGCGCGTGCCGATGCGCACGGTCAGCCGGCGTCCACCGAGTAGCCCAGGCCGCGGTGGGTGCGGATGGGGTCGGCGCAGGGGTCCACCGCGCGCAGCTTGGCGCGCACGGTCTTGACGTGGGTGTCCACGGTGCGGTCGTTGCTTTCCCCGTCCCAGACCCGGTCCAGCAGCTGGTCGCGGGTGAGGATGGCGCCGGGCCGGCGCAGCAGGGCGGCGAGCAGCCCGTATTCGTAGCGCGTGAGCTCGAGCAGCTGGCCGTTGAAGAAGATGCGGCGACCTTCCTCGTCGTGCGCAAAACCCGGTGCGGCCGTGCGGGGGCCGGCGCGCCGCAGCACCGCCCGCACCCGTGCCACCAGTTCGCGCGGCGAGAAGGGTTTGGTGATGTAGTCGTCGGCGCCGATCTCCAGGCCCAGCACCCGGTCGGCTTCGGCGTCACGCGCCGTGAGGAAGATCACCGGCAGGTCGCGGCCGCGGCGCAATTCCCGGCACAGCGCGAAGCCGCCGATGTCAGGCAGGCCAACGTCCAGCACGGCCAGGTCGAACGAGTCCGCGCCCGCCAGGCGCAGGGCGTCACCGCCGGTCAGCGCATGGGCCGTTTCAAAGCCTTCGGCGCGCAGCGCGTATTCAAGCGTGCGGGCAATCGCGTCCTCGTCTTCCACCAGCAGGATCCGGGCCATGGCACCTCCGTGGCCGGCAGCATAAACCAGGCGCCTGGCTTCTTACTGGCTTCACACAGCGGGCGTGGTGGCTTCACCGCGTGCGGGCAAGCTGCCGTCGAGCCCAGTCCATGACGGAGACCGACCATGAACGACATCGCTTCCCCCGTGCCCGCGCGCCGCGGCAATCCGCTTCGCCCCTTCGTATGGGGTGGCGCGGCCGTGCTGCTGTCGATCCCGGCCATCGCCATGTTGTTCACCGACGAAGTGGACTGGGACGGCTTCGACTTCATCGTGATGGGCGCGCTGCTGGCCTTCGCCTGCGGGGTCTACGAGGTCGGGGCGCGACTTTCGGGCCATCGCGCCTATCGCGGTGGATTCGCCGTGGCGATCCTGGCCGGCTTCCTGATGGTGTGGATAAACCTGGCCGTGGGCATCGTGGGAAACGAGGACAATCCGGTGAACCTGCTCTTCTTCGCCATCCTGCTGGTGGGCGCGATCGCGGCGCCGCTGGGCCGGTTCAGCCCCCTGGGCATGGCGCGGGCACTGTACGCGACGGCCATCGCCCAGGCGGCCGTGACGGCCTACATCGCCCTGGCCGGCCATGGCTACGTCTTCGTGCTGTCGGGCTTTTTCATCGCCGCCTGGCTGACTGCGGCGCACCTGTTCCGGGTGGCCCACGAAGACGCGTTGCTGGCGGACGCCGGGACGGCGGGGAAAGTTCAATGACGCCGAAGATGCACAAAACCGTGTCGGCATGGATCGGGGCGGCAGGCATGGCCCTGGTCGTCATGATGGTCGTTACGGAAGGCGAGCCGGGCGCGCTTCCGCTTGGCCTGGTCCTGCTTGGTGCGATTGGTTACGGGACGGGATGGATGCGAGGTCGCCCGAGGCCTTGAGTTGGTTCGCGCCGACGGCTTGAACAAAGGCCGCGCCAACCGGCCGCGCATGCATTCCAGCTACTTGAGCCGGAGATAAGTAGTTCGACCTGCCTCGGTCCAGGTGGAGCCATCCTTTGAGGTGGTGACGACGAACAGGAAACCTTCGTCCGTGAATGGCCCGATCACTATGCGACTTGTTGCCTGAGACCCTTGGTCCGGGCTGGTTGTTTCAAAGACAAACTGCCCGTCGGAGAAAAGCCCCTTCTCGAAGGTCTCGTATCGCCCTTTGCTGCCGATACCGCTATACACGTAGCCCGAGCCAGGGACATAGCTGAGAATGCTCATGCTGTGTCCGGTTGAGCCATCCGCCCTTTTGCGCTCCGCATTGCAGACCACGTGAAACTTCCCGTGGTACCAGTCACAGTTCTCGCGGAACTGGGTCTCGTTGCCCTGAGTTGTCCAATGGCCAACAAAGCTTGCCAAAGGCGCGTAGCCAGGCGCTCGCTCTGGTTCAGAGGAAGCTTGTGCGCCGGCGAGGCCGGCAAAAAGAATCAATGGCAAGGCCGATTCAAGTCGCATCACGGTGGGTTCTCCCTGAGTGCGTCACACCTGAGTTAAGCCGCGCGGAAGGCTGCGGCCTGGATGACTAGTTCGACCCGTCCCGCCATGAACGCATGGTTGGGTGCCGTTACGGGGTTGGTTGCGGCATATCAAAGAAGCTTACAACGCGAACCAAGCGTCCCGAAGAATCGATCTCTCCGAAGTCGATTCCCTGCAATCGTTCCGTCCCGTCAGCCATTACCATCGACCATGTGTAACTCACAAAGCCATGATGCGCTCGAACAGCACCACAGCGGAACTTCGCCCCTGGGAACTGCTGCTGAAAATTGACTATCTCGCCAGCTAAGGCTTCTCGCCCCACCGCATGAACAGGCTGGGAGTCCAGGTACTCCCCTTGCTCAGCCCACACCTGCGCGACGGCGAGCTTGCGCTCGGCCGGGTCTGCTTTGCTCCATGCATTGCAATATCGGGCGACGACAGCTTTTGCCAGTGACAGTTCATGGGCCGATTCGTTCTGGGCGTGTACCTCCAGGGGCCAGGCAGCGGAAAAGAAAACTGCGAAAGTGAAACACAGTGCGCGCATGGCTATCTCCTGTAGAGCCAGAGGATGGTTCGCCCAGCGCGCAGCGCCGTCCGCTGGATGCTGTCTTTAGGCTCTTCGCGTATCGGATCAGTGAGGGTGGGACTGCCTTGCATAGTGCTCCCGAAGAAGGTCGCCACCGAAGTCGTTCTGCAAGTCACGCCAGACGGTGTGGATGTGGTTGGCGTTGTTCTGGGTGTTGTCGTATTCGACCAGCACGGTAGGTCCATGGACACGGTAGTAGTGCGGCTCGCCGCGCCGGTGCGCGCCGGCCCAGGCAAAGTGCAGTCGTCCGAACCCCGCTTCATCCATGCGGACCAATTGCCCGCGCGCAACGTCGTCAGCCATCCGACCGGCATACAGCTCGAGCAGCTGGCGCAGCTGGCGTTGCTGGGCGGCGGTCATCTCGGCGGCAGGCAGCCCCGCCAGCGCCATCGGGCCGACGGCAGGATCGTTGCGGGTGTGGATGTCGCCGGTTGTTTCCGCGGCGATCGTCGCGCGGGCACGCTGCCGAGCGTCCAGCATGTCCAGCAGGGCGAAGGCGAGGTCTTCCTCTGCCGCAAGCAGGCGGAGCCCTTCCTGCGGGCCGCTGGGCACGCGTGCCGGACTGGCACCCATGAAGACAGGAGCCACGATATCCCCGTGCGGCCCGAGGTTCGTGGCATTCACCGAGAGGTGATGGCCCTCGAAGCGCCAGCCCCAGGGCCGCGCCGCATCCGGAGCGCCGAAGATCGTCAGGTAATAAAGCCCAGGATCGCGCCGCTCCGCCCACGGGCTGCCTGCAGCTCGATCCAGTTCGCGAAGCGTCCCCTCCAACTCCATGATCCCGCGAACCAGCTTGGTGCCACGCTCGCTCAAGCCCGTGTTCAGCAGCCCCAGCGCTGCCGTGCGCTGATCGGCGTCCATCGCCCCCAGCGGAATCCCGGCGCGTTCCTTCGGCACGTACGACCAGTTGGTACGCTCCGGGTCGTCGAAGGTGACCGAGCCACTGACACGTTCGCTTTCGTCAAGCAGGGAAAGGAAGTCTCGCGCGGAAGCCACGGAATCGCTCGGGCCGGAAATTGAATCCGAGTTCGGCGAGTGCGCAGGCGACTGCCCGCTGAAAAG
>CAZXTV010000088.1:0-7389 GCA_964643705.1 uncultured Arenimonas sp.
CTGACGGTGCGTACGCGCCGCGACCAGCGCCTGCCGGTGGCCGACACCCAGGTCTTCATCGTGGACACCATCGGCGAACTGCTGTGGTTCTTCGCGGCGGCCGACCTGGCCTTCGTCGGCGGCAGCCTGTGCCCGGTGGGCGGGCACAACGTGCTGGAGCCGGCGGCGCTGGGCGTGCCCAGCGTGGTGGGTCCGCATACCTTCAACTTCGTCGAAGTCACCCGCCGCCTTGACCAGGCCGGTGGCTTGTTGCAGGTGGCCGACGCCCCGGCCCTGGCCGGCGCCGTGCGTGACCTGCTGGACGACCCGGCGCGCCGCCGGCACATGGGCGGCAAGGCCCGCGCGGAAGTGCAGGCCCTGGGCGGCGCGGTGGGCCGGACGCTGGACCTGGCGGACCAGGTCCTGGCGGGCCGGCGCTCGTTCGGCGCTGGCCCGCCGGGGGACTGACCCGGCGCTTACTGCCCGGCGTCTTCCTGCGGCTGCACCAGCGGCGCTTCGGCGTCGGCGGTCAGCACGCTGTTGACGGCCTGCAGGTCGTCGATGGTGATGGTGCCGGCGGCCTGGCGCAGGCGCAGGGTGTTGACCAGGAAGGCGTGGCGGGCGCGGGCGTATTCGCGCTGCGCCTGGAACAGCGCCTGCTGGCCGAGCAGCACGTCGACGATGGTGCGGGTGCCGACCTCGAGGCCGGCTTCGCTGGCTTCGTACGCGGCCTGGGCGGACACCACCGAAAGGCGGCGGGCCTCGACCTCGGCTTCGCCCGCTTCCAGCGAGCGCTGGGCGTTGCGGGTGTAACGCACGACCGCGCGGCGTTCCTGTTCCAGCAGCTCGGCGGCGATGTCGCGGCCGTGCACGGCCTGGCGCACGCTGGACTGGATGGCGCCGCCGGCATACAGCGGCACGTTCAGCGAAACGCCGACGGTGCTGCCGCCACCGGAGGTGTTCGGGCCGCCCGGGTACTGGTTCTGCCAGCCGGCGTTGTCGCCGATCGAGGCGCTGGCCGACAGGGTGGGCAGGTGGCCGGAACGGGCGGTGGCGATGTCGCGCTGGGCGGCGGCCAGGGCCAGTTCGGCGGCCAGCAGGTTCGGGTTGGACTCGGTGGCGATGGCCACCCATTCGGCCGCGTCGCCTTCGATGTTGTTCTTGGGCACGAAGCCGGGCTCCAGGCCCTGCAGGTTGTCCAGGCGCACGCCGGTGATTTCGGCCAGGGCTTCGTGGGCGTCCTCGAGCGCGGTGGCGGCGGCGATGGCGTTGGCGCGGGCGCTGTCGTAGCGGGCGCGGGCCTCGTGCACGTCGGTGATCGGGGCCAGGCCGACTTCCAGGCGCTTGTCGGCCTGGTCGAGCTGGCGCTTGACCGAACGCTCCTCGGCGCGCGACGACACCAGGGTTTCGATGGCGGTCAGCACATTGAAGTAGGCGTCGGCGACGCGGACGATGAGGTTGTCGGCCTGCGCGCGCAGCTGGAAGGCGGCCTGTTCGTCGCGCAGCTTGGTGGCGCTGAGCGAGGTGTAGTTGCCATGGTCGTAGATCGACTGGCTGAGGCTGGCGCCGTAGCTGCGGTTGCGACCGTACTCGTCCACGCCGCGGCTGCGGGTGTCGGTGAGGCTGGCGCTGGCGCTGATCTGCGGCAGCAGGCGCGCGCGGGTCTGCACGACGTTTTCGCCGGTGGCCAGGCGCTGGGCTTCGGCGGCGGCGAGCACGGGGTCGGATTCACGGGCCATCTGGAAGGCATCCATGAGGTCCGCGGCCGAGACGCTGCCGGCGGCACCGGCAAGCAGGATGGCGGAAGCGAGGGGACGAAGGCTCAGGCGCATGGGGAGGGTCCTGGTATCAAAGGATGAACTGCGGGGCCGGTTCGGCGCCGTGCAGGTAGGGCACGTCGGTTTCGAACAGGCTTTCGCGGTGGAAGCTGTCGCCGTGGCGCGTGATCAGCAGCGCTTCCTGCACCGGGGACTGGCCATGGATGACGAAAAGGCGGCCGCCGGGCTTGAGCCAGGCGCCGAAACGGTCGGGGTCGGTGGCCACGGCGCCGGTGATGCAGATGGCATCGAACTGGCGGCCAGGGGTCCAGGCGAACACGTCGGCCGTTTCTACCCGAACATTGGTGATGCTTTCGGCAACGAGCCGGGCCCGGGTGCGCTCGACGAAATCGGCATGGCGGTCGATGCTGGTGACGTCGCGCGCCAGCGCAGACAGGCAGGCGGTGATGAAACCCGAGCCGGTGCCGACTTCCAGCACGTCGTCACCCGGGGTGATGGCCATGGCCTGCAGCAGGCGGCCTTCGACTACCGGCTTCATCATGACTTCGCCGTGTTCGAGCGGCAGCGGCAGGTCGGCGAACGCCAGCTTGCGGTGGCGCGGCGGCACGAAGTCCTCGCGGCGCACGCTCATCAGGGTTTCGAGTACGCGCGGGTCGAGCACCTCCCAGGGCCGAACCTGCTGTTCGACCATGGCGAATCGGGCCTGCTGGAAGTCAATCGTCATTACGTCTAAATCCTTGAATCACAAGGGTGCCGATTCTACGCCCCGGCCGGGGGCCGAGGAAGCGGGAAGAGGGGCGCGCAAGGCTGGTGGCAAGCATGCTGGCCGCGCCATGGCCCCCTGTAGTGCCATTGGTCACCGGGACTTCACGCTGCCCGGGCTGCCGTTCACGGTTCACCGGCGGCCGGGCCCGTAGGCGCGCAGGAACATGTCCACGGTCGCCTCCAGGTGGTGTTCGAGCTGCGGGCCGGCCAGCGGGGCGGGGCAGCTGCAGACCAGGCGGGCATGGTGTTCGCCCTTGAGCAGGGCGAAAAACTGCGATGCCGCCAGGGTGCAGTCGGGGACCTGGAGTTCGCCCACCTCCACCTCGGCGCGCAGGAAGTCCGCGAAGGCGCCCTGGATGCGCTCGGGGCCGGCTTCCCAGAACAGGTGCGGCAGCGGCGATTCGTCCGGCAGCTGCTGGGACATGATCCGGTGCACGGCGATCGCCTCGTCCGAGGTGATCAGGCGGAACAGGGCCCGCGCGATGCGCAGCAGCTGGGCCCGCATCGGGCCTTCGAAGCGCGCCACGAACAGGTCGGCCGGCAGAAGGTCCTCGCAGCTGGCCTTCACGGCCTCCACGAACAGGCTTTCCTTGTCCTGGAAGTGGCTGTAGACGGTCAGCTTGGACACGCCGGCGACCTGGGCGACCGCGTCCATGGCCGTGCCCTCGTAACCGCGGGCAAGGAACAGGTCCTTGGCGGCTTGCAGGATGGCGGCACGCTTGCCCGGGTCCTTCGGACGACCGGGCGAGGCGGGACGGGTTGCAACAGCCATGCGAGGGGGGTCCGGGGATTATTGAACTGGCGAGTATGGTAAAGCTACTATCCCCCCAGTTCAATCAATCTGCTGAAGGCGCCATGACTGCTCCCACCCTGCGACGCGCGTTCCCGAGGGCTGGCCTGGGCGTCGGTTTGACCGCCGTCCTGCTGGTCGCACTCACCGGCTGCGGCGACGATTCCGCGACCCAGGACCCGGCCCGTCCGGCCTGGGTGGTGCAGGCCACGACCCAGGGCGCCGCGCCGACGGCGTATGCCGGCGACGTGCGCGCGCGCCACGAACCGGCCCTGGCCTTCCGCATCGGCGGCAAGATCAGCCGGCGCCTGGTGGATGTCGGTGCGCGCGTGGACAAGGGCCAGCCACTGGCCGAACTCGACGCCTCCGACGTCGGCCTGCAGCGCGACGCGGCGCAGGCGCTGCTGGCATCGGCCGAGGCCGACCTGGCCCTGGCCAGCTCCGAACTCGAACGCTACCGCGACCTGGTCGACCAGCAACTGGTCAGCCGTTCGCTTTACGAGGCCCGCGTATCCCAGCACGACGCCGCGCAGGCGCGCGTGCGCCAGGCCCGCGCCCAGGCGAACGTGTCGGTGAACCAGGCCGGTTACGCCGTGCTGCGGGCGCCGGCGGCGGGCATCATCGCCCAGCGCCTGGCCGAGGCCGGGCAGGTGGTGGCGGCGGGGCAGACGGTGTTCGTGCTGGCCGAGGACGGCGAGCGCGAGGTGGCGATCAGCGTGCCCGAGCGCGACGCCCGCGATTTCAGCGTCGGCCGGCCGCTGGTGGTGGAGCTGTGGTCGCGCCCCGGCGAACGATTCCCGGGCGCACTGCGCGAGATATCGCCCTCGGCCGATCCGCAGGCGCGCACCTTCGCGGCGCGCGTCAGCTTCGAGCCGGGCACCACGCCGGTGGACCTGGGACAGAGCGCCCGCGTGTACGCCAATGGCGGCGAGCAGTCGGTGGTGACGGTGCCGCTGTCGGCGGTGCATGAAAAGGACGGTGGCGCCGCGCTGTGGGTGCTCGATCCTGCTGATTCCAGCGTGCACCTGCGTCCGGTGGTGCTGGGCGCCTACGGCGAGCGCCGCGTGCCGGTGCTCAAGGGCCTGGCGGCGGGGGACTGGGTGGTGGCCGCCGGCGTGCACCTGCTGCTCGAAGGCCAGCGCATCACGCCGATCGACGACCAGAACCGGCCGGTGACCCTGGCGCCGGTGGCGCCTGCCGCCGACCCGCGCTGAGGCCAGGACATGGACAGCCGCTTCAATCTTTCCCAGTGGGCCCTGAACAACCGGGCCCTGGTCCTGTATTCGATGCTGGTGCTGGCTTTCCTGGGCGTGTCGAGCTACCAGGGCCTGGGCCAGTCCGAAGACCCGCCCTTCACGTTCAAGATCATGGTGGTTCGCACCTTCTGGCCCGGCGCCACCGCCGAGGAAATGGCCAGGCAGGTCACCGACAAGATCGAGAAGGAAGTGATGGAAACCGGGCGCTACGAATTCGTGCGCTCGTATTCGCGCGCCGGCGAGTCGCTGGTGATGCTGATGTCGAAGGACTCGATGCGCTCGAGCGAGCTGCCGGCGCTGTGGTACGACGTGCGCAAGAAGGTGGGCGACGTTCGCCACACCCTGCCCCAGGGCGTGGTCGGGCCCTATTTCAACGACGAATTCGGCGACACCTTCGGCAACATCTACGCGCTGTCGGGCGACGGCTTCGACTACGCCACCATGAAGGACTATGCCGAGCGCATCGAGCTGGTGCTGCACCGGCTCCCCGACGTGGGAAAGATCGAACTGGTCGGCCTGCAGGACGAGAAGATCTGGATCGAACTGTCCAACACCAAGCTCGCCACCCTGGGCCTGCCGCTGGACCAGGTGCAGCGCGCCATCGACGAGCAGAACGCCGTGGCGCCGGCCAGCTTCTTCGAAACGCCCACAGACCGGGTGCAGCTGCGGGTGTCGGGCCGCTTCGACAGCGTGCGCGATATCCGCGACTTCCCTATCCGCATCGGCGACCGCAGCTTCCGGTTGGGCGACGTGGCCGAGGTGCGCCGCGGTTTCGCCGACCCGGCGGCGCCGCGCATGCGCTTCATGGGTGAAAACGCCATCGGTATCGCGGTGGCGATGCGCGGGGGTGGCGACATCCTGCGCCTGGGCGAGGTGCTGGACGCCGAGTTCGCGCGGCTGCAGGAAACCCTGCCGGTGGGCATGACCCTTCGCAAGGTGTCCGACCAGCCGGCGGCGGTGCGCAGCAGCGTGTCCGAGTTCGTGCGCGTGCTTACCGAGGCGGTGGTGATCGTGCTGCTGGTCAGCTTCTTCTCGCTGGGCTTCCGCACCGGCCTGGTGGTGGCGCTGTCGATCCCGCTGGTGTTGGCGATGACCTTCGCGGCGATGAACTATTTCGACATCGGCCTGCACAAGATCTCGCTTGGCGCGCTGGTGCTGGCGCTGGGCCTGCTGGTGGACGACGCCATCATCGCGGTCGAGATGATGGCCGTGAAGATGGAGCAGGGTTACGACCGCGTGCGCGCGGCGGCCTTCATGTGGAAATCCACGGCCTTCCCCATGCTGACCGGCACGCTGGTGACGGCGGCGGGTTTCCTGCCGATCGCCACCGCGGCTTCGAGCACCGGCGAATACACCCGATCGATCTTCCAGGTGGTGACGATCGCGCTGCTGCTGTCGTGGATCGTCGCGGTGGTCTTCATTCCCTACCTGGGTGAAAAGCTGCTGCCGACGCCCAAGCTGGTCGCGGCCGGCGGCGCCAGCCATGGCCATGACCCCTACGACACGCGCTTCTACCGGCGCTTCCGTAGCTGGGTGGTCTGGTGCGTGCAGCACCGCTGGCTGGTGATCGCGCTGACGGTGGCGGCTTTCGTGGTGTCGCTGGCGATGTTCCGCTTCGTGCCACAGCAGTTTTTCCCGGACTCCACGCGGCTCGAGCTGATGGTGGACCTGGAGCTGGCCGAGGGCAGTTCGTTGCGCCACACCGAGGTCGTGGCCCAGCGGCTGGAAAAGGCCCTGGCCATGCGCGAGGACATCGAAAGCTACGTCGCCTACGTCGGCAGCGGCACGCCGCGCTTCTACCTGCCGCTGGACCAGAAGCTGCCGCAGGCCAATTTCGCCCAGTTCGTCATCCTGGCGCCCGACATCGAGGCCCGCGAAGAGGTCCGGGCCTGGCTGATCGGCTTGTTCGAGCGCGAATTCACCGACATACAGGCCCGCGTGTCGCGGCTCGAGAACGGGCCGCCGGTGGGTTTCCCGATCCAGTTCCGGGTGTCGGGCGAGCACGTCGACCAGGTCCGCAAACTGGCACGCGAGGTCGCGGCGCGCGTGCGCGAGAACCCGCACGTCACCAACGTCAACCTGGACTGGGACGAACCCAGCAAGGTCGTGCGCCTGCACATCGACCAGGAACGCGCGCGCGTGCTCGGTGTCAGCTCGGCGCAGGTAGCGGCCTTCCTGCGTGGTTCGCTGTCGGGCACCACGGTCAGCACCTATCGCGAGGGCAACGAGCAGATCGAGATCCTGCTGCGGGGCCCGGCCGACGAGCGCGAGCAGCTGTCGCTGCTGGGCAGCCTGTCGGTGCCGTCGGCCGGTGGCCAGCCGGTGCCGATGGCCCAGATCGCCACGCTCGAACACGGCTTCGAGGAAGGCATCATCTGGCACCGCAACCGCCTGCCGACGGTCACCGTGCGCGCCGACGTGTATGGCGAGGTCACGCCGCCGTCGATCACCGCCGAGATCGAGCCGCGGCTCGACGACATCCGCGCCTCCCTGCCGCCGGGTTACCTGCTTGAAACCGGCGGCACCGTGGAAGACGCCGGCCGGGGTTCGCGTTCGGTGGCGGCCGGCGTGCCGCTGTTCATCGGCGTGGTGCTGACCCTGCTGATGATCCAGCTGCGAAGCTTCCCGCGCACGCTGATGGTGGTGCTGACGGCGCCGCTGGGGCTGATCGGCGTGGTGCTGTTCCTGCTGGTGTTCCGCGTGCCCTTCGGCTTCGTGGCGATGCTGGGCACGATCGCGCTGAGCGGCATGATCATGCGCAATTCGATCATCCTGGTGGACCAGATCGAACAGGACATCGCCGCCGGCAGCCCGCCGGCCC
>CAZXTV010000089.1:0-7383 GCA_964643705.1 uncultured Arenimonas sp.
GATCGCGCTGGCCGGCATCATCGTGCGCAACTCGATCCTGCTGGTGGACTTCATCAACCAGTCGATCGCCGAGGGCCATGCCCTGGCAGACGCCGTGGTCGAGGCCTGCGCCGTGCGTGCGCAGCCGATCGCGCTGACCGGCCTGGCTGCCATGGCCGGCGCCTTCTTCATCCTCGACGACCCGATCTTCAATGGCCTGGCGATCGCGCTGATCTTCGGCATCCTGGTCTCGACCGTGCTGACGCTGGTGGTGATCCCGCTGCTGTACTACGTGCTGCTCAGCGCACGTGCCCGCAAACAGGAGGTGGCTGCGTGAAATACCTGAAGCGATTCCCCCCGGTCCTGGCGCTGGCGATGTTGGCCGGCTGCAGCGGCGAACCTGCACCGGATGCCGTGGGCGTTACGACGCCTGCGGTCCAGACGCCTGCCGTGACGGAGCCGGAAGCGGAACCGGCGCCCGCGCCCGCAGCCGGGGAAGACGCCGCACCCGATGCCCAGGCCCGCGGCCAGGCGGCCATGAGGGAGTTCGGCGACCGCCTGCGCAACGAGCTGCGCGCGGCGATGAGCGAGGACGGTGCCGCCGGCGCGGTCAGCTTCTGCCACGACCAGGCACCGCGTATTGCCGACGAGGTGATGGCCACGCACGGCGTGCGCCTGGGCCGGGTGGCCGTCGCCGACCGCAATCGCAACCCGGGCAATGCCCACGGCGGCTGGCAGGGCGAACTTCTGGATTCCTTCCAGCAGGCCGTCGACACGGGTGGCGCGCCCGAGGCGCAGATGGCGGTGATCCGCGACGACGTGCCCGCGGGCGTGCAGCTGCGTTTGGCCCGCGGCATCCGCGTCGAGGCCGCCTGCCTGATGTGCCACGGCGACAACATCGCGCCGCCGATTGCCAAACGCCTGGCCGCCCTGTACCCCGACGACCGCGCAACCGGCTTCCTCGAAGGCGACCTGCGTGGCCTGGTCTGGGTGGAAGTGCCCGAAGCCGGGGACGCCAGGCCATGACCACGCCCGTCACCCTGGCCTGCCCGCACTGCAACGGCATGAACCGTGTGCCGGTATCGCGCCTGGGCGAAGGCCCGGTTTGCGGCCATTGCCACGAGCGCCTGTTCACCGGCCATCCGCTGGTGCTGGGCGTGGACGATTTTTCGAACCACGCCGAACGCAGCGAACTGCCCTTGCTGGTGGATTTCTGGGCGCCCTGGTGCGGCCCCTGCCAGATGATGGCGCCGCACTTCGAGCGCGCCGCGGCCCAGCTTGAACCGAAAGTGCGCCTGGCCAAGGTCGACACCCAGGTGGCGCCGACCCTGGCCCAGCGCCACGGCATCCGCAGCATCCCGACCCTGATTCTCTTCCGGCACGGCCGCGAACTGGCCCGCCAGTCCGGCGCGATGGACGCCAACAACATCGTGCGCTGGGCCCGCCAGCACCTGGGTGATTGAACACCCGCCCCGACAGGAGTTCCCGTGAGCCAGTCCTACCCCGAACTGATCGACGACCTCAATGCCGCCATCGCACGCCTGCGCTCCGGCGCGCCGGGCCCGATGAAGGCGTTCGGCGCGCTGGCGCGTGAAGCCCTGGCGCCCGGCCAGCTCGACGTCAAGACCAAGGAACTGCTGGCCATCGGCATCGCCATCGCCACTCGCTGCGACGGCTGCATCGGTTTCCATGTCAAGGCGGCCATCCGTGCCGGCGCCAGCCGCGAGGAAGTGCTCGAGACCGTGTCGATGGCGATCTACATGGGCGCCGGCCCGTCGATGATCTACGCCGCCGAAACCCTGCGCGCGTTCGACGAACTGGCGCCATCCGGCTACGGGGCCGACTGAAGCAGCGGTCGCTGCGGGCTGCCGCTACAGCTGGTCGACGGGTAGCTTGAGGTAACGCACGCCGTTGGCTTCCGGTTCGGGCAGCTCGCCGGCGCGGATGTTCACCTGCACCGAGGGAAGGATCAGCGTGGGCATGTCCAGGCTGGCGTCGCGTTCGGTGCGCATGCGCACGAACTGGTCCTCGTCGGTGCCGATGCGCACGTGGATGTTCGAACGTTTCTGTTCGCCGATGGTGGTTTCGCAGCGCGGCTCGCGACCGCCCGGGCCGTAGTCGTGGCAGACGAAGACGCGGGTGTCGTCGGGTAGCGAAAACAGCCGGTGGATCGAGTGGTAGAGCGTGGACGCGTCGCCGCCCGGGAAATCGCAGCGCGCCGTGCCGCCGTCGGGCATGAACAG
Source organism: uncultured Arenimonas sp. (assembly GCA_964643705.1). GTDB lineage: Bacteria > Pseudomonadota > Gammaproteobacteria > Xanthomonadales > Xanthomonadaceae > Arenimonas. The sequence goes on from CAZXTV010000089.1 coordinate 2,223, forward strand.
CGAGTCGCCGGTGAACAGCGCGTCGCCGACCAGGTAGGCCACCGAATCATTGGTGTGGCCCGGCACCGGGATGATGCGCGCGCCGACCTTGCCGATCGAAAACACTTCGTCGTCGGCGAACAGGTGGTCGAACTGCGAGCCGTCCACCGGGAAGTGTTCGCCCAGGTTGAAGATCGACCGGAAGGTCTTCTGCACGGTGCGGATGCCCTGGCCAATGGCCAGCTTCGCGCCGGGCAGCTGCGTCTTGAACCAGTGGCCGGCGCTGAGGTGGTCGGCGTGGGCGTGGGTTTCCAGGATCCAGTCCACCTGCACGCCGGCTTCGCGCACCGACGCCAGCAGTTTTTCGGCGCTGGTCGTGGAGGTGCGTCCGGCCTTGGGGTCGAAGTCGAGCACCGGGTCGACCAGGGCGGCGCGGCCGGTGTCCGGGTCGCTGACCAGGTAACTCCAGGTGCCGGTGTCCTCGTGGTAATGCGGTTCGACCTTGGCTTTGCGCATCGCGTGGCTCCCGTGGGGTTTGTTCCAGTCTATTCCGGCGCGGGTGCGGCAGGATGAACCCGGGTTTTCGCCAGGGCATGCCGCAGCAGGCGCGCTTCGAGGCGTTCGCGCAGGCCCGTGGGTGCCTGCAGGCCCATGCGGGCCAGCGCGGCCTCGTCGTTCTTGCGCGCGCCGTACAGGGCCGAGAAGACCATGCCCAGGCGGGCGGGCAGGGAGCCGGTGCGCGAAGACAGCCAGGCCAACGCGGCCGCGAGCCGCTGCTCTTCGGGGCTGAAGTCGCTGCCCATCGGGTAGTCCGGAAGCACGCCGGCGCGCCTGAGGGGGGCCAGCCGCGCCGCCAGGGAAGCGCGCGTGTTCGCGTGCCACGCAGGGGGGCGGACGAACCCCGCCTCGAGCTTGCCGACTTCGCGGGCGGCGTCCAGAAGGGACCTCTGGTCGTCCGCATGGGCGATCGCCGCCATCGCAAGCACGCACTCGCCGTCGCTGCGTCCGCGCAGGTCGGCGATGCCGTGTTCGGTGATCACGATGTCGCGCAGGTGCCGCGGGATGGTGACGTGGCCGTAGTTCCAGCGCACGTTGGCGGTGGCATGGCGACCGTGGCCGCGTCGCGCGCGCAGCAGCAAGGCCGACCGGGCGTCGTCGAGCGCGTGCGCCATGGCGACGAAGTTGTATTGCCCGCCGACGCCTGACACCACCCGGCCATCTTCAAGCGCGTCCGACACCGCGGCGCCCAGGGCCGTCATCATCATGCAGGTGTTGAAGAACCGCGCGTCCCGGCGCTGTTCGCGTTCCAGGGCTTCGTCGGCGCCGTAGAGCTGGTTGATGTGCGAGACCCGGGTCATGCCGATGCCGCGGGCCTGGTCGGGCGGCAGTTCGTGCAGCCAGTCGTAAAGCGCGTGCGAGCCGAGGTAGAAGGCACCGTCCAGCCAGCGGCCGTCGCGTGCCAGTCGTTCGTGGTCATCCGCGGTGGCGTCGCCGCGGTTGATACGTGCCATGGCAGCCACGTCATCGAGCACGCGGCGCTTGAGCACCCCGGCCTGGGCCAGGGCGCGGAAGCCATCGTTGACCATTTCGCTGGCGCCGTACAGTCCTTGTGCGAAGGGCTCCGTGCCGCCGACCTCGCGCACCAGCGGCGAGCGGGCCAGTCCCGGCGACAGCGCCTCCAGTGCGACCAGGTAGTCGGCGTTGCGGGTATGGCGCAGCACCAGCGCGTGGCACAGCGCGTCGGCCAGCGAGCCGATGCCGATCTGCAGGGTGCCGCCGTCGCGCACCAGGGTGCTGGCGTACAGGCCGATGGCGTGGTCGGCGTCGCCAACCGGTTCGCGGGGCAGGGCGAACAATCGCGGCGCCGGCACCGGAAGCTCGAGCACGACGTCGAAGAATTCCGCCGGCACCACGCAGGGGCCGTCGAGCCAGGGCAGGTTGGGGTCCACTTCGGCGACCAGCAGGGGCCGCGGTTTGCCCAGGCGTTGGGTCTCGTCGAGCAGGTCGAACGTGAGGTCGGGGTTGCAGCTAAGGCTCAGGCGGCTGCCGCCGGGTTCGCGCGCGACTTTCTGCACCAGGGCATTGGCGCCGCGCGCGGCGACGGCCCGCGCGACGTGGGTGTAGTTGAGGCTGACGTAGTCGCGCTGGGCACAGGCTGAATTGAGCAGCGCGCCCGACTGCATGTAGAACTCCTCGACCCGGATGTTGGCCGGCAGCGCATCGCGGCGCATCGCGATCGCATAGTCGAGCACGGGAAAGTCGGCGCCGAACTGCCGCGCCAGGAACGGCGCCAGGAACCGGCCCTGGAGGCCCTTGCCCGCCGACGGCGGCGTCAGCGACAGCGCCGTCAGCAGGTGCAGCGAACTGGAGGCGTCGGCGGCCACCCGCCGGGTGATCGCGTTCAACAGCCGGTGCGGCTTGCCCAGGCCCAGTGGCGCCGCCAGCACCAGCTGGCCGCCGGCATGGGCCAGAAGGCGGTCGACGGCGGCATCCAGGGCCGGGTCGGGCGGGGCAGTCGGGTCTTGGGTCATGGGTGTTCCGGAATGTGGCGATGGCCAGTATCGCATCCCGAACTGGAGGCCTTGACAGCCACGATTACGGGCGTAATCTACAGAAAAGTTTACGGACGTAATCGAAATGCAGATCAGCGACGCCGAATCCGTGGTCATGCAGGCCCTGTGGGAGTCCAGCCCCATGGCCGCCGAGGACGTGTTTGCGGCGGTGGGCGCGGGTCAGGGCTGGCAGGAGCCGACGGTGAAAACGCTGCTCAATCGCCTGCTCAAGAAGGGCGCGATTTCGGCCACCCGCGAAGGGCGCCGCTACCTTTACGCCCCGGTACTCGCCCGCGAAGCGTGGAGGGCCGGTCAGAGCGAGTCGTTGGTCGATCGCCTGTTCGGGGGTCGCGTCGCGCCATTGGTGGCGCATTTCACGGAAAGCGGCAGGCTGTCCAAGGCCGATGTGGCCGAGCTTCGACAGCTGCTGGATCAAATGGACGACGATCGCTGAGGCCCGGGGCAGCGCCGCCCCCGGCCCGGGGACTTACGGAACCAGGGTTTTTTCCAGCAGTTCCGCCAGGCGCTTCCCGGCCAGCCGCAGGCGCGCTTCGGCGACGGGGCGGTGCTGGTCGAGGTAGGCATCGGTGATCTTTCGGCCCGGCGGGTAAAGGGCTTCGGTCCCGATCAGGCGGCAGGACTCCAGCGTCCAGGCCTGGGCAGGGTTGTCTGCGCCGGCGGCGGGGTCGGCCGGCAGCGGCAGGGTTTGCAGGTGGTCGGCATAGGCCACGTTGTCCATGCCGGCACCCTGGACGACCCAGTAGTCCCAGACGCCGTGCAGGTTGGTGCCTTCGCCTTCGGGCGAGCCCTTGCCGGTGTAGTTGAGCTGGTGGTTGTTGCCACCGCGGTCGTGCGGATAACCCGCGTGCATGGGCTGGTGCGCGTCGCCGACAAAATGCACCAGGAATTTCAGGGCTTCCACGCGCGCCTGGCGCGGCCGGGAAACATCCCCGAGCACCTTCGCCTGCGCGTTGATCGCGCCGATCACGCAGTCGCCGTCCGGGCAGTCGCGGGCCGCGACGTAATCGCAGTCCTTCCCGGGGATGTTGACGTAGTGCCAGCGTTTGCTGGTTTCGCCCAGCGGGCTCTTGGCGGCGCGGATCTCGTCGGCCCAGGTCGAAACCCCGGCCAGGGTCGGGTTGGGTTCGTCGGCCAGCAGCGCCTGCACTTGGGCAAGGGCCGCGGGCGAGAGCTCACGCTGGGCGAGCTCGCCGACCAGCTGGTGGCCCTGCTTGCTCCAGGCAAGGGCAGGGGGCGTGGCCAGCGCAAGCGCCAGCGCGGTGACGATCAGGGTCGGCTTCATGGCCGCGGACTTTACGCCAGCGGCCATGAATCTTGCCATCACGCGGTTCAGAAGGCCCAGACGAAGGCCGCGCCGTAGACCATCGGGTCGATGTTGACGGTGCCGACGCCCGCGCCGTTCACCTTCACGTCGGTGTCGATGTCCATGTAGCGGGCGTCCACGCGCAGCCACTTGCCGGTGCCGATGGCGAAGTCCAGGCCGGCGTGCATGGCCAGGCCCCAGGACGGCTTGAGCGACAGGTCGGTGCCGGCGAGCGGGCCGGTGGTTTCTTCGTCGAAGAAGTGGGTGTAGTTCACGCCGGCACCCAGGAACGGGGTGACGATGGACTCGTTGCGGAAGTGGTACTGCAGGGTGAAGGTCGGCGGCAGGTGCTTGGTCGAACCGGCCTTGACGCCATTGAGTTCGATGTCGTGCTCGAAGGGCAGGGAGGCCAGGATTTCCAGGCCCAGGTTCGGGCTGAAGAAATACTCGGCGGTGATGGTCGGGCGCCAGTCATCGCCGACGTCGGCCGCCAGCGCGCCGCCGGCCAGGGTGCCGTTGTCGGACTTCGGGGCGACGACATGGGCGCCGACCGAGACGGTCCAGTCGCCGGCCTGCTGGGCCAGGGCCGGGGCGGAGAACGCCAGGGCCAGGGCAAGGGCGATGGGGGTGGTGTGGGAACGTCGCATGGTGCAGCTCCAGTGAGGGAATCAACTGGTGCCAGTGTCCTCCCCGTCGGCGCGAGGGGTCTTGAGAAAAGTCAAAGCGCGGCCCCTCGCCCCGCCGTTTGGGCCGGGCCCCCCGCGCTTGGTAGAATCCCGGGTTTCCACCCACCTTTCGCCGGCCGGGCCGGTCCAGGAGCTGACATGTCCATCAAGGTCGCCATCAATGGCTACGGCCGCATCGGTCGCAACATCCTGCGGGCGCTGTACGAAGCCAACCGCACCAATGAAATCACCATCGTGGCGATCAACGACCTGGGCGACGCCGAAACCAATGCCCACCTCACCCAGTACGACACCGCGCACGGCAAGTTCCCGGGCACGGTGACGGTGGAAGGCGGCGACCTGGTGGTCAACGGCGACCGCATCAAGGTCTGCGCCGAGCGCGACCCGGCCAAGCTGCCCTGGGGCGAGCTGGGCGTGGACGTGGTGCTCGAATGCACCGGCCTGTTCACATCCAAGGCCAAGGCTTCGGCGCACATCAGCGCCGGCGCCAAGAAGGTCATCATCTCGGCCCCGGGCGACAAGGACGTGGACAACACCGTCGTCATGGGCGTCAACGAAGGCGTGCTCAAGGCCTCCGACACCGTGATCTCGAACGCCTCGTGCACCACCAACTGCCTGGC
>CAZXTV010000090.1:0-1856 GCA_964643705.1 uncultured Arenimonas sp.
CGAGTTCAGCGGCAAGAACATCGCCTTCACCACCGTCAACATGCCGCTGGTGAAGACGCCGATGATCGCGCCCACCAAGATGTACGAATCGGTGCCGACCCTGACGCCCGAGGAGGCCGCCGACCTGGTGGTGAAGGCGATCATCGAGCGGCCCAGCCGCGTGGCCACCCGCATGGGCATCTTCGCCGCCACGCTCAATGCGGTGGCGCCGAAAGCCTACGAGGTGATCATGAACACCGCGTTCGAGATGTTCCCGGACTCGGCCGCGGCCAAGGGCGACCGCAAGGCGCTACGGGACGAGAAGCCGACCAACGAACAGGTGGCGTTCGCCGCGCTGATGCGCGGCGTGCACTGGTAGCGCCTACTGGCACTGCCTCCAGCGAACCTGGCCGGTGCCGCCGGCCGGGGGTTCGATCTGCAGGCGCGTGAAGCGCAGCTCTTCGTACTGCACCAGGATGGCGCAGGCCTGGTTGACCAGGCCGGTGTCGATGCCGTCGGCCCGGTTCATGCGGATCACCAGGGTGGACTGGGTGGACCAGCCGGCGTTTTCGGCGGCGTCGAGCTCGCCGATTGCGGACGCGGCGGCCAGGCGGCGCTCGATGCGCTGCTGTTCGGTCAGCCTGGCGACTTCCTCGAGCTCACGCAAAGCACCTTCGGCATCGCGCGAGGCCTGGTCGGTGAAGCGCGACGGCGGGGCTTCGGGTGCCGCCGGCACCACGGCGCCGGCCGCCGGATTGGCGATCGGTTCGGAGGCGGCCGGAGCGCCGGGCTCGGCGACCGTCGCGGCCGGTGCCGGGCTGGCGGGCGTGCTGGCCATGGGGCTCGGTTCGCCCGGCTGCAGGCTGTACGCCAAACCAAACACCGCCAGGCCCAGCAGCGCGCTGGCCATGATGCCCAGGCGCTGGCCCTTGCGGATATCGCTGGCGGCCTGTTCGCGGATGGCCACCACCATCGCCGGCGCGGCGAAGGGTTCGACCTGGGGCCACAGGCTGCGGCCGTCTGTCAGGTCGACGCCGTAGCGTCGCGCCAGGTCGCGTGCGAAGCCCTCGGCGGTGCCCAGGGTCACCAGCATGCCGCTGGTGGCACCCTGCAGTTGCACCGCATTGGCGAAGTCGCGCACGTTGGCCTCGCCCAGCCGGTAGGCGGTGCCGTGTTTGTAGCCCAGCAGGCAGCGCTCGTCGCCCTTGACCAGCAGGAACTCCGCGCCGCCGTCACCGGGCTGGCGGCTCGAGGGCAATTCCTTGTAGCCCTTTTCCTCCATGGCCTGGAGCACCAGGCCGGCGCATTCGCGCCACTTCATGCCGGCCAGGGCCTGCACGCCGGCCTGGGTTTCAGCCAGCCGGCGGCGGTGCACGCCGAACCACCAGGTGCTGGCAAGCAGCGCGGCGATGGTGGCGACAAGGGCGGCAACGAGGGGGCTGAGGCCGAACATCCGGGCGCTCCAAATCAATAGGGGGGTGGGGAAGCTGCCAGAGGATAACGCGGAAAGCCGCGGCCGATGGCCGCCAAAACGCGACGGGCCCGGCAATGCCGGGCCCGTGGTTCATCAAATACCGTCCGCCAGCCGGGAGCCGCAAGGGGAGGGAGCGAGCGGCTTCCCGTAGTGGCTGGCGGACGGGAAGGAGGTCAGGCAGCCGGGGCCTGCGGGGCGACCGGCTTGGGCGCCTTGGGCAGGCGACGCTTGCTGGCGGCCTTACTGGCGGCCTTGGCCGGCTTGCGCGCGGACTTGGCCGGGGCCGCCTTGCGCGCCGGCTTGGCGGCCTTCTTCGCGGCCGGCTTGCGGGCGGCCGGCTTGGCGGCCTTCTTGGCGGCCTTTTTCGCGGCCGGCTTGCGCGCGGCCGGGGCCTTGCCGGCCT
>CAZXTV010000090.1:1956-7313 GCA_964643705.1 uncultured Arenimonas sp.
TTCTTGGCGGCCTTTTTCGCGGCCGGCTTGCGCGCGGCCGGGGCCTTGCCGGCCTTGGCGGCGGACTTGGCGGCGGGGCGCGAAAGCTTGCGCAGCTCGCCGTTGAGCTCATGCACGCGCTTGTTCAGCTCGACCAGGTCCTCGCGGCCGGGCACGCCGAGGCGATTGAGCGCGCGCTGCACGCGGTCCTCGAACACCTTCTCGAGGCGGTCCCAGGTGTCCACGGCGCGCTCGCGCACGACGCCAACGCGGTCCTCGACGGCGTCGCGGACGGCGTCGACGCTGCCGGTGGCCAGCTTGCGGGTGTTCTGCTCGATGCTCATGCCTTCATGGACCAGGGCTTCGAACAGCTTCGAACCCTCGCCCTGGGCGCGGTGGAAGGCACCCATGCCGGCCATCCAGATCTGCTGGGCGGAACCGACGATCGAACGCGACACCTGTTCGGCGCGGGCCTGCAGGTCGGCGGCGGAAGCGGCGGAGGCCTTGCGCTTGGGCGAGGCCTTGGCGCGGGCGTTCTTCTTGAGCTTGGCCATGCTGCGTTACTCCATCTGTTCGGTTTGGGCACGAGTGCCGAGTGGCCCCAATCTGGGCCCTGTGTCTAGAGTTTTCACACCATTGCCGCACGACGCGAGCGCGTCGCCGCCCGCCGTTCAGCGCCGGCGGCTGCCGGCCTGGCGGCCGCCCTTGGGCCGGCGTCCGGGCTGGCGGTCGCGAACCACCAGGTCGACGTCGTCCAGGGCCCGGCGCAGGCGCGCCGTGGCTTCGGTGGGGCGGGGCGGCGCGCCCAGGCCGTCCATGATCGACACGCCCGGGTCATCGAGGATTTCCGCACGCAGCTGCAGGCCATGGCGGGCCAGTATCGGCGCGAGTTCGGCGCGCCGGCGCCGCAGGTCGTTGAGGGTCGAGCGGAAGGCGTGTTCGCAGACGCGCTGGCGCGAGGAGTAGCTGAAGACGTTGGTGAAGAACATCTCGCCATCGTCTTCGTTGGGCTCCAGCACCACCTGGTCCACGTCCGGGTAACGTTCGGCGTAGTTTTCCAGGCCCACGCGCATGCGCGACTGCAGCAGGGTGCGGAAGGTCTGCGACAGCACGACCGGCAGGCCGCCCTCGCTGATCATGTTCATGCCCTCGGGCGGGCGCCCGGCGGTCTTGGCGTTGAAGGGCACGAAGGGATTGACGCCCAGCATCAGGTCGATGCCGTGGTCGAGCACCGTGGACGCATGCATCGTGCGGCGCAGGGCGCCGTCGACGAAATGGTGGCCCCGGATGTCCACCGGCGGGTACAGGCCGGGCAGGGCGGAGCTGGCCTGCACCGCGCGCGAGATGCTGACGTCGTCCCAGCCCGGGCCACCGAAACGCACCGCCTCGCCGCTGTCGAGGTCCACCGCGACCACGTAGAGCTTGGCCCCAAGTTCCCGGAAATCGTTGCTGCGCCCGCGCATCGTGAAAACCTTGCGAAGGAAGGTCTCGATGCCGCGGTTGTCGAACAGCCCCGTCGGGATGGCCCCGCCGAACCGGCCCACCAGTTCGCTCAGGTGCGAGCCGGAGGGGTCGGTCAGCAGGTCCTTCCACCAGTCGAAGGCCAGGCGGGGCACGGCCGAGGCCCGGCGCACGTATTCCATGAAGGCCGGGCGCAGGAACATCTGGGGGTGGAACTTCACCTGGTCGCTGTCGCCGCTGATGAAGATCCGGCACATCTCGGCGGTGTCGAGCCGGTTGGCCAGGCCCGCGGCCAGGAAGGCGCCGGAACTGACGCCCACGTAGACCTCCAGCCGGGTCAGGTCCAGGCCCTCGATGGCCACGTCCAGGGCCCGCAGGGCGCCCAGTTCGTACATGCCCCCGATCGGTCCGCCGCCGGCGATCGCCAGGCCGATGCGGCACTGGCTTGGCGGTTGGCGCTTCCGGGCTGGCTGTAGAACGAGCATGCTATGGGATCACTTATCGATGGCGCGGCGATTGTAGCCGCATGAATACCCTGCCCAGTGTGAACCGCTTCCGTTTCCCGTTCCGTGGGCCCTGCCAGCGGACGGCCCGATGAGCCAGGCCCTGCTCCGCCAGCGCCTGGCCAAACGATTGGCCTGGCAACAGGCCGTCAACGACCCGGTGCGCGACCCACGCAACCGCCTGCCGCAGCTGCAGGCCCTGCAGGCCTGGCAGGCGCGGCGGCTGTCGGAGAGTTTCACCGACTTCAAGGACAACGCCCGGATGCGGCCGGCGGCGGAGTTCTTCCTGACCGACCTGTACGGCGAACGGGACTTTTCCGGACGCGACCGCGACGTCGCCAAGGTGATGCCGCTGATGTCGCGGCTGTTGCCCGACAGCCTGCTGGTGGCCGCGGCCGACGCGATCGGCCTGGCCGTGCTCAGCCACGCCTTCGACCTGCGCATGGCCGAACACCTTGCCGCGCGCCGCCGGCCGGATGCGCCGATCACGCTGGCCGACTATGGCGAAGCCTACCGGGCCGTCGGCTGCCCGCGGCTCCGGCGCCGGCAGATCGAACTGATCCTGGGGGTGGGCTGGACCCTGGACGCGGCGGTGAAAAAACACGGCGTCTACAAGATCCTGCGCGCGTCGCGGTTCCCCGCCCGGGCGGCCGGACTGTCCGAATTGCAGGGGTTCCTGGAACGTGGTTTTGGAGCCTTCGACGCCCTGGGCGGCGCGGGCGACTTCCTCGAGGCCATCGGCCACCGGGAGCGCGAGGCTTCGCGCAGGCTGTTCGCCGGCCACCCCGACCCCTTCGCCAATCCGGGGCCTAACCGAACTCGCGGTCGAGGTACTGGTGGATCTCGCGCTCGATCGGTCCCTTGATCGCGCCCAGCAGGAAGCCGAGCTTGGCGGTCACGTGCACGTCCCTGGCGGTAACGGCGATGTGCCCGTCGACGCCGCCGCGGGTGAAGGCCAGGGTATTGCCCTCCCAGCCGTATTCAACGTCGAACTTCTCGGCCAGGTGTTCGGCGACCCGTTCGATGGCGGCCTTGGCTTCCTTGAGCGGGCGAGAATGTTTGCGTTGGATGTCGATATGGGACATGGCTTTCTCCTGGGCGGCCTATTCTGCGCGGCTTCGCCGTATCCACCAAGCAGGGCCGGCTCGGCGGCCATGTTAGATTCGCGGCCGGAGGAGGCCGGATGCAACTGACGTTCCCCAATGGCGAACACCCCAACGTGCCCCTGCAGGGCGAAGTGGCCGTGGGCACGCGCCCGGGGCTGCGGGTCAGCCTGCCCGGCAGCGGCCTGGCCGCCCATCACGCCAGCTTCCTGAGCGATCGCCGCGGCCTGTGGCTGCGCGTGCCCAACGGCGCGCCGGGGGTGCACCTCAACGCCCGCCCGGTGTCCCGCCTGGCCCAGCTGCGTCCCGGCGACCTGGTCTGCCTGGACAAGCTGCGCGTGGTGGTGAAGGCCGACGACCAGCCGGCGATCGAACAGCAGATTCCCTCCGCGGCGCCCGCCAGCCTGGGGGATGCCCAGCGTGTCGCCGCCTCGCGCGTGGTGCTGCGCGGGCTCAGCGGGCCGCATTTCGGCCGCTGCCACACGCTCACCGAACCCCGCGTCCTGGGCCGGTCGTCGGCGGCCGACATCCGCCTGGACGACCCCGCGGTCGCCGAACGCCATGCCGTGGTGGAACTGCACGGGGACCGCGTGATCCTGCGCTCCCTGGCCCCGGGCAAGGAGGCGACCTGGGTCAACGGCCTGCCCGTGGCGGACGCCGTGCTTTCGCCCGGCGACCAGATCATGGTCGAGCAGCATCGGTTCGTGCTGGAGGCCCCTGGCCTTCCCCTGCGCGGGCAGGGTGGGCTGGGCAGGTCCGCGGCCACGCCGCACACCCAGACGATGCGCGCCGTGGACGTACCGGTGGCCGAGGACCCCTCGCCCGAGGTGCAGCCCGAGGCTGGCCTGCCGAGGGAACGTGATCCCAACAGCCTGTGGTGGCTGATCGCCGCGGCGACCATCCTTGCCGCGGCGCTGACGATGCTGCTGGTCTACGCGCCCTGAACCTTGCGGCCGCGCCAGGACCACCAGCCGCGCAGCCCCAGCAACAGCCCCAGGATCGCGGCGTAAACCAGCGGTTCGCGCAGGTCCGCCTTCACCAGCCACAGGTAGTGCGCCACCGCCAGCACGCCGGCGCCGTAGACCAGCCTGTGCAGCTGGCCCCAGCGCCGGCCCAGCCGCCGCATCCAGCCACGGGTTGAAGTGATGGCCAGCGGAAGCAGGCACAGCCACGCCGCGAAGCCCAGCATGATGTACGGGCGTTTGACGAGATCGTCGAACACCTGGGTCCAGAAGCCGCCCAGGTCCAGCACCAGCCAGGTGGCCAGGTGCAGGCAGGCGTAGAAAAACGCGTACAGGCCGACCAGGCGCCGGAATCGGATCGGCCAGGTTTGCCCGAGCAGCCGGCGCAGCGGCGTCAGCGCCAGGCCAACCAGCAGCAGGCGAAGCGCCCAGGTCCCGGTTGCATGGGTGATCTCGGCCACCGGGTCGGCGCCCAGGCTGTCGTTGACCACGCCGCGCACCAGCAGTGCCAGGGGCAGCAGCGCCAGCGCGTGGGCCAGGGCCTTGAAGCCCACCCAGCGCCAGTCGGTGCCACGCCGCCCTAGAACCACTTGCGCAGGTCCATGCCCTTGTAGAGCGACGCCACTTGTTCGCCGTAGCCATTGAAGGGCAGGGTGGCGATGCGGTTGGCGAACACCCGGTTGCCGTCGCCGGCGATGCGGCGTTCGCTGGCCTGGCTCCAGCGCGGGTGGTCGACGTCGGGGTTCACGTTCGAATAGAAGCCGTATTCGTTGGGCTGCGACTGGTTCCAGCTGGTCACCGGCATCTGTTCGCTGAAGTGGATGCGCACGATCGACTTGATGCTCTTGAAGCCGTACTTCCAGGGCACCACCAGGCGCAGGGGCGCGCCGTTCTGGTTGGGCAGCGGCTTGCCGTAGAGGCCGGTGGCCAGCAGGGTCAGCGGATTCATCGCCTCGTCCATGCGCAGGCCCTCGCGATAGGGCCAGTCAAGCGCCGGGTAACGCAGGCCGGGCATCTGGTCGGGCTCGGCCAGGGTGGTGAAGCCCACGTAGCGCGCCCGCGAGTTGGGCTTGAAGTGCTTGATCACCTCGCCCAGCGGCACGCCCTGCCAGGGCAGCACCATCGACCAGCCTTCGACGCAGCGCAGGCGATAGATGCGCTCCTGCACGGCGTGCGGGCGCAGCACGTCCTCGAGCGCGAAGGTGCCGGTGGTTTCGGCCTCGCCGCTGACCACCACGGTCCAGGGCGCCGGCTTGAGGCTGTGCGCGTTGCGGGCCGGATCGGCCTTGCCGGTGCCGAATTCGTAGAAGTTGTTGTAGCTGGTGGCGTCCTTCCATGTGGTCAGGGTT